>JBMZFW010000036.1:0-11571 GCA_049615605.1 Alphaproteobacteria bacterium
GTAGTTGTCAGGAATAGACCTTGCAGAAGAATGTTCTGTTATTTTCCAGTCACCATTTACAGTATTTGCTGCATAGGAAATAAACGGGATAAATAAAAATGGCATAAGTATTAAAATTTTTTTCATATAATCATTATATTACATTCATTTTTTTATACAACTTTTAATTTTATACTTGACATTTAAGGATTTTTATCCTATGCTATTTTTCCACATATAGATTAATTAATAAGTATTTTATCTTACTTTTCGTACTCTATATACATTACATAATCAGAATTATAATATTTTTTACTTGGGATTACAGGCATGCCCAAATATTCTTTTATTCCATTAGGATTCATAACCATATCAAGTCTTAATTCATTTTCATCACCATAGCTCATTGCTAATTCACGGAAAGTATTTACCCGAATTGCATCAACCCATAACTTACCATCAACATATACATAAACTGTTTTACCCTGTACAGTCCAAGTAATTTCTCTTGAACCTATATCACATTTCCCCCTTTTTTTTTCCACCGTATTGTAGAAAATAATTTGGATGCCTTTGTTCCAATTTAGAAATATTATTCCATCCACGTATAGTTCTTTCTTCTATATGAAGTCGTTTGGCAACTTTATCACATTCAACATATGTAAATATTTCAAAATCAGCAGAAAATGATTTAATTGGAAATAGTAAAGATAGCAATATTAGTATTTTTTTCATAAATTTTATTCCTTTTTTGTTAAGTATATATTCAATTTTTATGCCATACAACTTGTTTCTAAATATATTTTAATCCTGTTATTATCTTCGGCTTTATTCACTCGGCTAGAATATCTAGCCGTCATTCATAAAACCTTGATACTATCAGTTTAAAATTATTTATGGGTTTTCTTATCCACAACTTTTGGGATAAATATTTGTTGTGGGCTATTTTACATTACCGCTGTATTTTGCCCCATGTTGTTTAAGAAGGTTTACTATATCCGTTCTTTTAAATCTGCGTGCAATATCAAGTGGGGCAAAACCTTTGCTGTCAACATAGTTTACATCAGCACCGTGTTTTATTAATAACTTAATCACCCTTATGTCAATTGGTTTCCTTGCCATTGTTTTTCGGAATAACGCATCGTGTAATGCACTTCCTGTATATCCATCTGATGTATAAGTGTATTTTACATCAGCACCAGAATTTATAAAAAATTTAATTACTTCATAATTATCATTAAAAGTAACTGCAAAAGATAATACTGGGACTTTATTTTGAATATTTACATCAGCCCCCGCATTAATAACCATTTTTACAATTTCTAAATTTGGATTATCTGAAACATCAAGTGCAGTACAATCATTAATATTTGCCCCCAATGATATTAAATATTTTAAAATTTCCACATCATTGGTATATCTGCAACTGTAGATAATTATATTGTTATTAACTTCGTCTCTTTGATTTATATCTGTAATATTATATTTTTTTATATCTGCTTTAAATTGCTCTAGTTTAATGTTCTTAATTTCGCCATTGCTATGGACCCAATAATTATAATAATCTATTTTGGTGTTTGCATAAGATATAGATTTAAAAGATATTAAAATTAGTAATGTTATAAATATTTTTTTCATATAATCATTATATTACATTCATTTTTTTATACAACTTTTAATTTTATACTTGACATTTAAGGATTTTTATCCTATGCTATCTTTCCGCATATAGATTAATTAATAACAAGAAAGGAAAATATATGGGAACTGAACAAAACAAAATAAACAAACATTTAATAAAATATTACCAAGATAAAATTGTTGGGGTGGAATCAGATGGCAATGCATTACATTTTGACAATAATGGGCAATTAACATACGCAACAGGCAGGGTAGTTAACAGTCTGGACGATTTAAAGAAGTTAAATATAATTAGCCGAAAAACTAAAAAAGTATTAACAGATAAAGAAGCGGAAGATTTATATAACACACTTAATGCACCAAATCCAGAAGGACAAAAAAATCATCAAAACAAATCAAAAAAAGATTTATTTAAAGACTATGGCTTTGATAATGATGATTTAAACAGGGTATTTGCCGAAGATGTGGAAAGCAAAACAAATTTATTAAAGCACCGATTAAAAAATAATAAAAACGGCAAACAATACAATATTGATTTTGATAAATTACCGCACGATTTAAAATATTTAATGCTGGATACAGAATATCAAGGGCAATTACTAGGTTATCCAAAGATGTTGACGGCAATTGAAAAATACCAAAAATCAACAACTGCTGAAGAAAAAGAAAAAATCCGTGATGAAATTGCAAGTCAAACATTAATAAACAGTAGTGGTCAATACAATATCAACCGCAACAAACAAAGATATTGTTCCGCCAAAGGTGTTTCTGGTGATACTTGTGATTTAAGATTTAATGATTATGTACAGGAAGAAAAAAAGAAAGGTAGAGCATCAAAATTTGGTACTTTTATGTCCACAAGGACAGACCAATTAAAAAATAGTATAAAAGTTGAAGAATATTCTGAACAACCATACGAACAACAAAATCAACAAAACTTTGTTGAACAAAAACAAACCGAACAACCAAAGCAAAATGATACTTCAGCAGACGGGAAAATGATATATGTGCCCGAACAAAAATCAGGTAAAAAAGAAAACAAACCCGAAAACAAACAAGATGATGTTGTTAAGGATTTTATCAATACTTTACCTGATGATTTAAAGGGTATTGTTAATATTGCTGATATTATGTCAGGTGGATTATTTAAAAAGGCAAAACAACAAAAAACCCCGCCCATTGACGATACACTTTCGCAAGATACAAAAGACCTTACGCAAGAACAAATAAAACAAACTATGGATTCAGACGAATACCGCGACAGCAAAAATCCACTTGCGGAACTTACCCGTGGTAAAGTCAATGATTGGTTTAAAACATTCTTCCCAGGGGAAGCAAAGTATGACGAAACGGGTAAAATGGAACGCACCCCACCAGTTATGCAATTTCCAAAAGAGGCAAAAAAACCAAAAACGAAAGACGGCAACAGTCCAAATGATTTTCTTGGCAATGTTGGGGCGGGTTTACAAACCATTATCAATGCCACAGGGGGCAATGAACAAAAAGTTGTAAAGGATTATCAAAAAACCGTTAACCAAGCCAACCAAGGCACAAAAGAACCAGTATTAAAAGAAGACGGTGATTTTGGCGTTAAAACCGCATCGGCAACCAAACGAATGGGGCAACGCAAGAAAGCCTTTGAATTAATTGATAAGACGGCAAAACAAACATACAGCAATCAAAATATGGCAGAAGTATTAAAACGCAAAGTTGATAACAACAAACCAAAATACACAGGCGAATACGATACGGAACCAAGAACATTGCAGGAAGAAAAAAAACGCGAACGCCTTGCCCAACAAAGACACGATAGGGAAATGTTTAAAAATAGGGTTTAATAATTTTATAAATAGATTTTAAGCTTTTAGAAACAAGTGGGGAAAAGCGACGACTAGATTTTCTAGTTTAGCTTTCCCCCACGAAGTTAATAAAAGAATTAAAATCTATTTATTTTATATATCTAGGTTTGATACATTCAATGCATTCGACTGAATGAAATCACGACGCGGTTCAACCACATCACCCATCAATGTTTCAAAGATAGTATTGGCTTCTTCCATTTGGTCAACACGAACCTGTAATAAAGTACGGGCATTTTCATCAAGTGTTGTTTCCCATAACTGGTCTGGGTTCATTTCACCAAGACCCTTATATCTTTGTACGGAAATACCTTTTTTACCTTGTTCATTAATGAATTTGTGCAATTCAATCACACCATTAATTGTGAATTTGTTTTCTTTGATTTCCGCAACAGCTGGTTCGTCAAAGATTTCCATTAATTCAGAATTTAATCTGTGTAATTTTAATGCATCCGCAGTTTCAAGAACACTTGATGGAATAAAGATTGTTGTTGGAACACCCCTTACCATACGGGCTGCATTTATGCCACCGTTTGAAATTTCAATTTTCCAGTGTGAATCAACATTCTTAACATCTTTGTTAAGGCGGTTTGCAATTGCTTCACCAGTTTTTGTTGCAAGTGAACTGTCATTTAAGATTTCAACATTCATACCACCAGCAAGGGCAATTTGTTCAATTACATCTGGGTGACCAGTTGTTCTTGCAATATTGCGAATGTGGTTAAGTGCAGAAGAAGAAGTTTTTGCAACTTGTCTTAAATCTTCACCAGAACGAGAACCAGATTTTGTATTAAGTACCGCCGTTGTGATTAAGTTATCAAGTAAATAACCTTCCATTGCTTCGTCATCTTTAAGGTAAATTGCTTTTTCACCGCGTTTAACTTGGTAAAGTGGTGGTTGGGCAATGTATAAATAACCTTTTTCAATGATTTCAGGCATTTGACGATAGAAGAATGTTAATAACAGTGTACGAATGTGTGCACCGTCAACATCGGCATCGGTCATAATTACGATTTTATGGTATCTAGACTTTTCAATATCAAAGTCATCACGACCAATACCCGTACCAAGTGCTGTTACAAGTGTACCAATTTCTTGGCTTGATAACATTTTATCAAATCGTGCACGTTCCACATTAAGAATCTTACCTTTTAATGGCAGGATTGCTTGGTTGTGACGATTACGACCTTGCTTTGCAGAACCGCCGGCAGAATCACCCTCTACTATAAACAGTTCAGATTGTGCAGGGTCTTTACTTTGACAATCGGCAAGCTTACCTGGTAATGATGCAATATCAAGGGCACCTTTACGGCGTGTTAATTCACGGGCTTTTCTTGCCGCTTCTCTAGCCATTGATGCTTCAACAACTTTTTGTACGATTTTACGGGCTTCTGTTGGGTTTTCTTCCAACCATTCGCCAAGCTTTTCATTTACAATTGATTCAACAACTGGGCGAACTTCACTTGATACAAGTTTATCTTTCGTCTGGCTGGAGAACTTAGGATCTGGAACCTTAACAGAAAGTACACAAGATAAGCCTTCACGGATATCACCACCATCAAGGTTTACTTTGTCTTTTTTCGCAAGACCCGATGACACGGCATAGTTATTTACCTGCCTAGTTAATGCACCACGCAGACCCGCCAAGTGTGTACCGCCGTCCCTTTGTGGAATGTTATTTGTGAAACACAATGTGTTTTCGTGATAGCTGTCATTCCATTGCATTGATAATTCAACTGTAATGCCATCTTTTTCACCAGTCATAGAAATTGGTGCTTCAAGCATTGAAACTTTTGAACGGTCAAGGTATTCAACGAATGCCTGTACACCACCTTCATAAATAAGGTCGGCAACTTTGTCTTCTGCTTCACGCTTATCTGTTAATAAGATATGCACACCAGAATTTAAGAATGCAAGTTCACGCAAACGATATTCAAGTGTTGAAAATTTAAATTCCGTCATTGTAAATGTTTCAGGTGACGGCATAAATGTAACAGCCGTTCCCGTTTCATCGCCACAATCGCCGATTACTTTTAGTGGGGCAACGCTGTCACCGTGGGCAAAGTCCATTTCGTGAATTTTACCATCACGCTTAATTGTTAATGTTAATTTTGTTGAAAGGGCGTTTACAACCGATACACCCACACCGTGAAGACCACCAGATACTTTATAAGAGTTCTGGTCAAACTTACCACCAGCGTGTAATTGTGTCATAATAACTTCTGCGGCGGAAATACCTTCTTCTTCGTGTAATTCCGTTGGAATACCACGACCGTTATCCGTAACAGTACACGAACCATCCGCGTTAATTGTCACAGTCACAAGGTCACAATGTCCAGCCAAAGCTTCGTCAATTGCGTTATCCACAACTTCATAAACCATATGGTGTAAACCAGTACCATCATCGGTATCACCAATGTACATTCCCGGTCTTTTTCTTACCGCTTCAAGTCCTTTTAAGACCTTAATCGAATCTGCGCCATATTCTTCATTTTGTACTTCATCAGACATTGTTTTTTCCTTATTACTATCAAGCTATTTTCGTTATATTTTTATTATGATTTATTATAGCATAAAGCCATACCTAAACCAAACTAAAAACAACAAAAAAATGATTTTTTTATTATTATAAAACAATGACTTATGATTGTTGCAAGACTTTTCCATTTTCAATTGAAAAATGCAGTGTATTTTCACTTATTTCAGCGAATTTTTTGGCGTCTGTTCCCGTGTACCAAATCTGTGGATTTATGGTTTGAAGTTCCGTAAACAAAGCACTTAATTTCACCCCGTCAAGGTGCGCAGAAATTTCATCAAGTAATAATATTGGCAAGAAACCCGTATCCATTTTTTGCATATTTAGATGCCCCAACACAATACGGATTAATAATGATTTTTGTTCGCCCGTTGAACATAAATTAGCGGGCATATTTTTATCAAGGTGAATTGCGTTAATATCCGTTTTATGTACACCAATTTCCGCACCGCCAGTAATTGCATCTTGTGGGCGGGATTGTTTTAAGGCGGATTGGAATTTATCTTCAACCTCACTTGCGGGGAATTCAGATAACCATTGTTCAATTACCCCATCACATTTTAGCTTTGCACTTGGGAATGGTGCCAATGAAACGGATACAAATTCATTAAGGCGGTTAATTATATTAAGCCTGCTTGATGCGATTGCAACACCGCGTGATGCGATATCTTTTTCCATTGCCGACAGCCATTTGTCGTCTTTGACTTCATTTTTAAGGGCTTGGGAACGATTGCGTAAAGATTTTTCATAAGCATTAATACGCCCCGAATGTGCCGGGTCAAAGCCAAGGATAATGCGGTCAATGAATTTTCGCCTGCCTGATGAACCATCAATCCATATTCTGTCCATTTGTGGGGTAAGCCAAATACATGATAAATAGTTCGCCATTTCAGATTGTGTTGAAACAACACTGTTTATTTTGACAGTTCGGCGTTTTGGATTGCTTTCGTTAAAGCCCGTACCAATCGTTGATAAGCCAACGGTTGTATTACATTGGGCGGAAATTCCCCATATACCATCTGATTGGGTATTAACAAAATCGGTTATTGGGCTTCGTCTTATCCCGCGGCCTGGGGTAAGTAATGATACGGCTTCAAGGATATTAGTTTTACCCGCACCGTTTTCCCCCGTTAAAATAACGGAAGTTCCACCAACTTCAATGTTGGTTGATGTGTAATTGCGGAAATTGGTAAGTCTAAGGCTGTCAACAAAAAGGGCAGATTTATCAATTTTCATTTAATAATATCCACCCCTTTATTAATTGTTTTAATAAATTGTGTAATTAAACACGCATCGGCATTAGTACGTATAAAACACTTTCGTTTTCAGCGTTCTTAATAACCGATGGAGAAGAACCATCTTTTAATTCAAAGATAGCTTCGCCATTCTTGATTTGTGATGCAATGTCTGTTAAGTATCTTGCATTAAAGCCGATTTCAAGTTCAGCACCTGAATAATCAACTTCCATTTCATCAGTCGCCGTACCCAGTTGTGGGTGGCTAGCAAAGAATTTTAAAGTGCCATTTTTAATGTTTACTTTAATAGGGCACATTTTGCTGTCTGATAAAATTGATACACGGCGAACTGCTTCTGAAAATACATCACAGTTAATTTTGAATACTTCTGGGTTACCGCTTGGGATAACACGCTTGTAATCAGGGAATGTACCATCAACAAGTTTTGTTGTGATAACGGCTGAATTAACTTGGAACTTAATCTTGCTATCAGAAAGTTTAATTTCAACTTCTGAATCAGTTTGTTCAAGCATTTTGTTTAATTCATTGATTGCCTTTTTCGGGATAATTACTTCTGGCATGCCTTTTGCACCTTCTGGTGCCGCAGTTTCAGATTTTGCAAGGCGGTGACCGTCCGTTGCAACCGCAACCAATTGACCGTCTGCTTCTTGCAAGAAAATACCGTTTAAGTAATAACGCGTTTCTTCATTAGAAATAGCAAAGCTAGTGTTATTAATCATTTCATTTAATTCGTTCGCACCAACTTTGAATGAATGTGGCATTTCACCACCAGTAATTGTTGGGAATTCATCTGTTGATAAAGTAGGTAAATCAAACTTAGAACGACCAGCCGTTACAATTAATTTATCCCCATTTAATTCAACAGAAATTTGCGCACCTTCTGGTGATTGCTTAACGATATCAAATAATGGACCTGCAGGTGTTGAGATACTGCCTTCTGATTCACATTGAATTTCAGTTGTATCAACAATAACAATATCCATATCAGTACCAGTAATAGAAAGAGTGCTTCCTTTTGCTTCAAGTACAACATTGTTCAAAATTGGAATAGTGTTGCGTCTTTCAACAACAGATTGTGCAGAACCAAGTGCACGACTAAAATTACCTTTTTCAATATTAAATTTCATGGTTTTCCTACTTATCTTATATTTAATTAATTATTTAATTTTTATGTAAATTAAATCTTAACCGATTCTATTTACCAATGCAATCATTTCATACTAAATATAGTGACCATTAAAATAACGACCCCAATATATAGATTTCTGCTTAACCGTTAAGGTGGCGTTTTAAAGTGGTGATATCTTCGCTTACTTTGTTATTATTTGCCACCAATTCATCAATGCGTTTAATTGCATGCATAATTGTTGTGTGGTCACGGTCAAATTTACGACCAATTTCAGGTAAGCTAAATTGTGTTAATTCTTTGGACAGCCAAATTGCAATTTGTCTTGGTCGGGCGATATCACGGCTACGGCGATTTGAATTAAGGTCTTTTAATTGTACCTTAAAGTAATCGGCAACAACCTTTTTAATGTCATCAATGTTAATTTGACGCTTAGATTTTTCAAGTAAATCGTGAAGAACTTGTGGAATCATTGAAACATTAATATCCACATCCATAATAGATGAATATGCAACGATACGGTTAAGGGCACCTTCAAGTTCACGAACATTTGATGAAATTTGACCCGCAAGGTATTCAACAACATTTTGTTCAAGGGTGCAATCCATATTCTTTGCTTTGTTTTGCAAGATTTGACAACGAAGTTCATAATCAGTCTTGTTAATTTCCGCAACAATACCACCCATTAAGCGTGAAGTAATTCGTTCGTCAAAGTTTTCAAGGAACGCAGGTGGAACACTTGAACTTAAAATAATTTGGCAACCGTGGTTGATTAAATCATTAAATGTGTGGAAGAATTCTTCTTGGGTTGAACTTTTACCAGAAATGAATTGAATATCGTCCATTAATAATATGTCAACGCTACGCATTTCGTTTTTAAATTGGGTCATATCTTCGTTTCTGATTGCATTAATGAAACGCGATACAAACTTTTCCGCAGATAAATACAAGATTTTCTTTTCAGGGTTGTTCTTTTTCACATGTGTTGCAATGGCGTGCAATAGATGGGTTTTACCAAGACCAACTTTGCCACATATAAATAGTGGGTTAAACATACCCGAACCATCAGCCATCTTTTGTGATGCTTGGAAAGCCATTCTGTTTGTTTCATTTACCACAAAATTATTAAATGTGAACTTTGGATCAAGTTGTAAATTATCAGCTAAGTCCGTTTCACTGATTGGTGTGTCTTCTAAGTCGTTGGTATGAATAGAAGAATCAGCAATAACCAGCTTTACATGTAAAATGCCAATGTCTTCTTTTAACCAAAGTTCTTGGATACGGTCTAGATAATTTCTTCTTATCCATTTTTCGTGTAATGAATTTAGGCAACTTATAATAAGGGTGCTGTCTTCGTTAATTGATTTAACATCTAGCTTTTTTAACCAAGAATCGTATGCTGTATTACCGAATTCAGAATGCAGATACGAAAGAATTCGTCTCCATCTGTTGTTTAATTCGTCATTTTTAATAATATCAAGCATTCTTTTTCTTTGTTCTATATATATTTATTATCAAGCAAACTATTAACTTCTTATTTATATAATTAATTTAAATTTAATAGTGTTTTTTCGTATCTAGAAATAATACAAAAGTTTGATTTAACAGTGTAGAAATTTTTTTTCATTTTTTTTCATTTTTTTTCATTTTTTATGTTGAAAATATTTTTTATGGCTTATGAATCACATTTTCGTTGTGGTGTCATATAGCGACATATACTATATGTTGATTTGCCTATTTTTTGTGCAAAGCGAATATTGAAAAACCCCTAAAACCCCCCCCTTATTTTAGTGTGTTTTTGATTCTTTTAAATAAAATCTATGTTTTCCAAGGCTTAACAAACTTTCGTAAAAGCGACATAGGATAAAATACTTTGTTGTATCTGAAATATCTATTTTTGTTCTAATAAAAATTACGAATCATTCGTTTTTTTAAACCTAATAAAGCTAATAATATTAAAAATAATTATAGGTGGGGATATAAGAAAAGTAGTAGCCCTAGATTTTTCAGGGAAATACAAACAGTATTCCCGTAAAGTAAGCAAGATTTGTCCTTTTACCATTAATATGACAATAAAAAAGGCTGGTATAAATACCAGCCTTTGAATTCTTTAATGAATTTGTAAGAAATTACATTGCTTTAACTTTTTTGTTTAAGCGAGAAATCTTTCTTGATGCAGTTTCTTTCTTCATCACACCTTTTTTAACAGCAACGTGTAATTCAGACATTGTTGTTGTAAATTCTTTTTGCGCGTCAGCTTTTTTGCCGTTTGCAATGATTTCTTCTAATTTACGAATAAAAGTGTGGATACGGCTACGGATTGAACGGTTGCGTTCAGTGCGTGTAGCTGTTTGTACAATTCTTTTCTTAGCAGATTTAATATTAGCCATGTTTAAAAATCCTTTAAAATAATAAACTTTGAACGATTATTTACGATATATTTAAACAAGAGTCAACAAAATTATTGATTTTTATGATTCTTTATTCAAATGGTGTGGTGATTGTAAAATTAACCCCAACGCCTGTATGGTCAATATCTTCTATTGATATATCCAATGTTTCCCCGTTGCGGGTATATTTATACGGATTAACTTTATTCCAACCGTAATGTTTTAATCTTTGGTTATAATAATCAAGAACTTCTTGTTTTGTCTTAACGGGGGCAGATGTTTTGTAATTCGTAATTGCACCTTCGGCCGAATCCATTTCAATTGGTTCATCAACGGCCATATCTTTCATTGCCGGAATATCAAGGGCAATATATTCTTGTGCAGAAGCGTGTGTTAAGAAAGATATACTTAATAATATATACAGGAATATTTTTTTCATAAAATTACTTTACAGCCTTTTGACACTTTGGACAATAAAAAGTTGATCTGCCTGCTTGGGTAATCTTTTCAATTGGTTTCTTACAAGTATTACAGTTTTCCCCATCGCGACCATAAACATCAAAGTTATGTTGAAAATAACCCATTGCCCCATCAGCTGTTTTATAATCTTTTAATGTGGAACCGCCCGCTTTAATGGCTTCTTTTATAATATCCTTAATATGGGCAGTCATTGTTTCAACAGTTTTCTTTGTTAAATCAGATGCAATTGCATTTGGCGACAGTCCCGTGCGGTACATTGCTTCGCATACATATATATTACCAAGCCCAGAAATAATTGATTGAT
>JBMZFW010000037.1:0-11320 GCA_049615605.1 Alphaproteobacteria bacterium
TTACCTTGGTCAACGCCTAAGTTACCACCCGAATAAAACAGTAAGAATTTACAAGCATAACTTGATGAATCAACATCACAGTTCGTGCCAAGAACTTCCACTAATTTATACAGCCCGAAAACAGTTGCGATAATAGTCGCAAGAATACCTGAAATTATGACCTTTTTATTCATTATTATTCCTATTCATAAAAGATTGTTGTGAATTTACATTGCCATTATATAGTATAAGTCAAGCTTTTACAATGGATAAATGGCTATTTTTCAAAGATATTTACACTTTTTTTATAAACTGGAAAATGTACGACAACTTATGTTTTCTAAGGCATTGTAATAGCATAAAAAAAGATGTAATTACCTGTCGTAAAAATAAAAAGTACTAAAATTATACCTTTTTAAATTTGCCCTTGTAATGAACAGGTTAAAATCCACTATCCGTAAAATAAAAAAGGAACAGTAAAGTTTACTTTATTAAATATGCAAGGTGCTGGCAGGATTTCGCTCGTTTCACTCGCGGTTACTTCGGGCTTCGCCCTTGTGATGAACAGGTTAAAATCCACTATCCACAAAATAAAAAAGGAACAACATAAATGTTATTCCTTTTTCATTGGTTGCGGAGGCAGGATTTGAACCTGCGACCTTCAGGTTATGAGCCTGACGAGCTACCAGACTGCTCTACTCCGCGATAGAGTTCCTTCTATATAGGCAATTTTACTTTAAAAGTCAACCAATATTTACAATTACGGGCGGGTAATTTTTTCAACTATTTTTGCAACGGGTAAAATCTTATCAACAAACTTAATTGAACGACCCGCACACCAGATGGCGTCATAGCTTGCGGAAAAGGCTGCTTTTTCCAAAGTATTCCACGAACGCAAGAAACGAATTGTTTTTAACATTCGTTTTAACCACTTATTTTTATTTAATATTTTTTCAAGCCAATTTTCTTCCGTACCAATTTTTTGTACCGCAGGGGTATTAATAACCGTACACGGCGTACCCGATAATTTTGATGTGATTACAATATCTTTATCCGTGTAATCAATCATTGCTTGTTTGTATTTTTCATTTACCCCAGATTCTTTACTGGCAATAAATACCGTGCCAATTGACACCCCATCAGAACCGTTGTTCAAATGGTCTTGGTATGATTTGTAATCACCAATTCCGCCGGCTGATAACACAGGGATATTTACATTGGCTTTTAATATTTTTGTTAATTCTTTACTTGGAATATTTCCCAAGTGTCCGCCCGCATCACTTGATACACCAATCAATGCGTCCGCACCAAGTGTTTCACATTTTTGTGCATATTCAATATTTGTCACATCACAAAACACCAAAACATTTTGCCTGTGTGCCATTTCAATTGTTTGTTTCGGATTACCTAATGAAGTAATAATAAAATCACAACCATATTTTAATACAGTTTCAATTTGCCAGTCATAATTTGTATTTGATTTGTTAACAATTAAGTTAATACCAAACTTTATTTTTTGTGTTGTTAAGGTTTGCAATGCTTTTTCTAAATCATTTTGCGTTCTGAAATTATGTGCAGGTAAGCAACCGATAATTCCACTTTTATATGCGGAAATAATCATATCAACATTTGACACTAAAAACATTGGTGCCATTATAATTGGGTGCTTTATGTCCAGTACTTTATTCAAATAAGCCATTAATGTATCCTTTATAAAAATGATTTTTCTTGCCTTAGTATACGAATCAATATTATACTAAAATCCTAAAAATATCAAAAAAAAGTATATCAAAAATAAAAAATACTTAAAATATACTATAAAACAGGAATAAAAAAATGGATACGAATATAATATTTATAACAGTTGGAATAATAGTTGCGGTGCTGATTATCGCCCGATTAATTATTGGCAAAGTTTTATTTAATGTTTTGAAAAAATCATTACCACCGATTTCTGATACAGAACGCGAAGCCATTGATGCGGGAACATTGTCATACGAACAAGGTATCTTTAAAGGCAAGCTTGATTGGGAACATTTATTAAATCGTCAAATTTCAAAATTAAGTGATGAAGAAATCGCATTCATTAATGGACCTGTAAAAGAATTATCAAACAAGTTAAATGATTTTGATGTGCGAAGCGAAAAAGATATTCCAGATTTTGCATGGAAGTTTTTAAAAGAAAAAGGCTTCTTTTCATTCATCGTACCAAAACAATATGGCGGGTTGGAATTTTCCGCCCAAGCATTAAGTTCAGTTGTATCAATACTTGGTTCAAATGCGGTTGCCTTGGCGGTAACGGTTATGGTGCCAAATTCATTGGGACCTGCAAAATTATTATTAAAGTTTGGTACAAAAAAACAAAAAGACGAATACTTACCAAAACTGGCAAGCGGGGAATATGTTCCGTGTTTTGCCTTAACGGGAATTACCAGCGGTTCAGACGCCGCATCAATGCGTGATGTTGGTGTTATTAAAAAGGTTGGCGGTAAACTGGTAATTGAAGCAAACTTTTCAAAACGCTATATTACCCTTGCCCCGATTGCCACATTAATTGGTCTTGCCATTGATGTGTATGACCCAGATGGATTATTGGGCAAAGATTATGAATATGTTGATAAAGAAACGAAACATGTTGGTATCAGCGTTGCCATGTTAAAACGCGATACGGACGGAATGGAAATTGGCAATCGTCATTTACCATTATCAACGGGCTTTATGAATGGTTCAATTCGTGGACGCAATGTAATTATTGAAATGGATCAAATTATCGGGGGACAAGATTACCTTGGTAAAGGTTGGATGATGTTAATGGCGTGTCTTGGTGTTGGGCGTTCTGTATCAATGCCTGCTGTATCAGCAGCGGGGATGAGCTATGCCACAATGTACACAATGTTATATGCAGGTATGCGTAAGCAATTTAATTTACCAATTGCCAAAATGGAAGGGGTAATGGAAAAACTTGCCGACAGTTTATATTTAACATTCATTAATGATTCAGCCCGCAACCTTGCCGCAACAATGGTTGATGATGGGGAAAATCCAGCTGTTGCTTCGGCAATGATAAAGTATGCTTCAACCGAAGACATGCGAACGGTAATAAATAATTGTATGGATGTTCTTGCGGGCAAGGCAATTTGTGATGGACCGAATAACTTTATTCAATCATCATACCAAGGGGTGCCAGTTGCAATCACCGTTGAAGGTGCAAATATTTTAACCCGTACACTTATTACATTTTCACAAGGGGCAATTCGTGCCCACCCATATTTATTTGCGGAAATTGAAGCACTGTATAATGAAGATGAAAAAAAAGGTCGCAAACAATTTAGCAATGTAATTATGAAACATATTTTCTTTACGGGAACAAATATACTTGGCAATTTCTTCCATAACTTTACCAATGGTATGTTTATTGGCAGTCCAAGTGGAACAAAAGCCCCAAGCAAATATTACCGAATGATAAACCAACAGGCAAAGCAATTCGCCCTGTTATCAGATGTGGTGTTGTTAACCTATGGCGGTGGGATTAAGGCAAAACAAATATTGTCTGGTCGTTGTGCCGATGTGTTAAAAAATATTTCTTATGCAATGGCAACACTTAAAAATTATGAAGACACAAACAATCAAGATTTATTACCATTACTTGATTATTCAATTAAAAGATTATGTTTTGAAAATTCACAAAATATGAAAGCAATAATTGAAAACATTCCAACATTTGGCACGGGCTTCTTATTAAAATTCTTAATATTCCCATTGTCTATTTTTGGAATTGGTCTTGATAAACAACCATCGGATAAAACCGCAACAAAGGTTGTTAAAACGGTTTATAATAACTTTGACTTAACAAATGATATTTTCCGCATACCAACATTAAGTGGGGTGCTTGATGATATGGTTTCTGATTATAAATATTTATTAGATGCGGAACCGATTTATAAAAAATTAAAACCATTTTTAAAGTCGGGCGAACTGTTATGTAATTATGAAAAAAATTGGGTTAGCGAAGCATTAAAACAAAACTTAATTACAAATGCAGAAGCGGATATATTGAATAAGTGTGAAGCAATTTATTATAACCGAATGAATGTTGATGAATTTAGCAACGATGGCAACACACACATTAAAGATGTTGAAACAAACTTAACTGTATAAGGAAATTAAAATGTCAAAAGACAAGTTAAATAAATTATCTTTAAAAAATTATAAACTTGAATGGGATGTGGAAAATATTCTGTGGGTTGTTATGGATAACAAAGACAAAAAAGAAAATACTTTGGATATGGAAACACTGTCTGAATTAAATGACATTTTGGACTTTGCCAATGACAATGCAGATAACTTAATCGGTCTTGGATTCTTATCGGCAAAAAATAATTTTATTATGGGTGCGGATATTAATTCATTTGCCCACTTAACGGATGAAAAACTTATTGGCGAATTACTTGATAATGCCCATTCGGTTTTTGACAAACTAGATAACTTAAAAATACCAACAGCTTGTGGTATTAACGGTTTTTGTTTAGGTGGTGGTTTGGAAACAGCCCTTGCATTTAAGTACCGTGTTGTTTTAAATGACACGGCAAATAAAAATAAATCAAGCATTGGTTTTCCAGAAGTAAAGCTGGGAATATATCCCGGCTTTGGCGGTACATTCCGTTCCGTATCACAGCTTGGTACAATTAACGCATTAACAATGATGTTAACATCAAAAAATTTAAAGCCATCACTGGCAAGGGTATTTGGGATTGCACATAAATTGGTTGATACCCGTTCTAAACTTCGTTGGGATATTCGCAAAAAATTATTAAAGGCAAAAGGGGTAATTAAACCAACCACTGCGGGCTTTGTGAAATCATTGCCGAATAACTTTTTATTAAGACCATTTGTATATAATAAGTTAAAAAAAGAACTTAATAAAAAGGTTAATAAAAACCATTATCCAGCACCATATCGTTTACTGGATATTTGGAAAAAATCTGGTTCAAATTACAGCAAGATGCAAGACTTGGAAAAATCAAACTTTGCAGAAATGATGATTTCACCAACCGCCCGAAACTTACAACGAATTTATCATATTTCAAATGCGATGAAAGGCTTGGCAAAGTCGGCAAAGAAAAAAACAATACGCAATATTCATATTATTGGTGCGGGAACAATGGGGGCGGATATTGCCATTCATTGTGCGGGCAAAGGATACCGCGTAACCATACAAGATTTAAGCGAAGATATGCTTAATAAGGCACAGCAATCGGCAAAAAAATTCTTTAAAAAACGCTTAAAGAAACCACAACTAGTTGGCAGTGCAATGACAAGGTTTGTCCTTGATAAAGATGGCAACGGACTTGCCAGTGCCGATGTGGTTATTGAAGCAATTGTTGAAAACCTTGAAATCAAACAAAACTTATTTAAAGATGTGGAAAGCAAAGTTGCAAAAGACACAATCCTTGCCACAAATACATCGGCAATTCCATTGGAAAAAATTGCAGACGGTATGGTAAATAAAACCCGCCTTATTGGATTACATTTCTTTAATCCCGCCCATACTTTACCATTGGTGGAAGTTGTAAAATCGGACTTTGTTGATGAAGACTGTTTAAACCTTGGGGCAAAGTTTGTAAAAGATATTGGCAAGTTTCCATTGATTGTAAAATCAAGTCCGGGGTTCTTGGTTAACCGTGTTCTTTCCCCATATATTATGAAGGCATTACAATTGGAAAACGATGGTACTTATAACAAAGAAACAATTGATAAAGCCTGTCGTGAATTTGGAATGCCAATGGGTCCAGTTGAACTTGCCGATACGGTTGGTCTTGATATTATGGCGAATGTGGCAAGCGAACTTAAATTACCAATGCCAAAGGGTTCAAAAATTGATAATTTAATAACCGCGGGTAATCTTGGTCGTAAAACAGGAAGCGGATATTATGAATGGCAAAAGGGACGCCCTGTTAAAACGGGTTCAGTGGATAACAGCAAAGATTTAATGGAAATTGCCCATGAAATTATTTCACCATTATGGTTGGAAGCAAAATTATGTCTTGATGAAAAAATAGTATGGGTGGATAACGAACAACAAAGTAGCGATTTAATTGATGGCGGTATTATTTTTGGTACTGGCTTTGCCCCACACTTAGGCGGTGCGTTAAATTATATGAAGACTTTAAAAGGTTAAGGGATAAGTTATGACAGAAATAAGAAAAGTAGCAATCGTATCAGCAAGCCGAACTGCATTTAGCAAAGGCTTTACTTCATACAAAGACAGTACTAGCAAAGATATGCTTATCGGTGCATTACAAGGGCTTGTTGATAAAGCGGACTTATCAAACAAACAAATTGATGAAGTTGTCGGTGGTGCCGTATTAAACCAAGCGGGCGATTTTAACTTGGTAAGGGAAGCGGTTCTTGCAACAACATTATCAAAATATACTTCGGCATATAATGTACAGCAAGCTTGCGGTACTTCATTACAAACCGCAGGTATCATTATGGCAAAGATTGCCTCTGGTCAAATTGAAAGCGGGATTGCTTGTGGAGTGGATTCTGTTTCAAAAGTTCCATTTTCAGCCAATCCAAAACTTGCCGACAGATTATTAAAATTATTTAGGTCAAAAACATTCGGGCAAAAATTAAAATGCTTTAAAGGTTTTTCATTAAAAGAATTAATGCCACAACCTGTTGGTGTTGATGAACCGCAAACGGGTCTTTCAATGGGCGGTCATTGTGAATTGATGGCAAAAGAATGGGGCATTACAAGGGCGGAACAAGATGCCTTTGCAAAACGCAGTCACGACAACGCATCAAAGTCGGTTAAATCTGGTTTCCACAAAGATTTAATTGCACCATATATGGGAATTTATGATGACAACATCTTGCGTCATAATTTAGAAATGTCTGACTTGGAACGATTAAAGCCAGCATTTGATAAGAAAAACGGAACTATTACCGCGGGCAATGCAACCGCACTTACGGACGGGGCATCAGCTGTATTATTATGCAGTGAAGATTGGGCAAAGAAAAATGGCTTTGAAATAAAAGCAACTATTTCATTTGTTGCCCACGCGGCAAATGATTTTGTTGGTGGTGATGGCTTATTAATGGCACCGACAATTGCCGTTGATAAAGTGTTAAAACAATCGGGCTTATCATTCCAAGATTTTGACTTTTACGAATTTCATGAAGCCTTTGCCGCACAAACATTATGCTTTTTAAAAGCAATGAATGACAAAGATTATAATAAGAAATTCTTTAACCGTGATTCAGTGCACGGAACCATTGATATGGACAAGGTAAATATACTTGGTTCATCACTTGCATACGGACACCCATTCGCCGCAACAGGCGGTCGTATCTTGGGCGTGTGTGAAAAGCTTATAAGCGAAAATACGAATCTTAATCGTGGGCTAATTGCAATATGTACTGCCGGTGGTATGGGCGTATCTGCAATTGTTGAGCGATATTAATTGATTATTATCTGCGCGAATTAACGGCTCATTTAGGTTTGCCTAAACTTCGCCATTAATTCACTTGATTCTAATACAATTAATATCGCTCAATGGGTTTGTCTAGCCGTCGCTCTTAAACCCTTGATACTATCCTAATTAATATTGCTAAAAGGGTTTGGCTAGTACAAAGTAATCTAACATTTCTTTTTACAGATAATTAACTAGTAAAATTTATTTTAACTCTTCGCGTAATTCTTTTTTAGATAATTTACCAATAATCGTTTTTGGAAGTTCATCACGGAATTCAATATCGTCCGTTCTTTCCATTGGCGATAATTTTGGTTTTACAAATGCAATTAAGTCATCTTTATTTAATGTTGCACCGTCAACCAATTTAACAAACGCCTTTGGTCGTTCCCCGCGGTAATCATCAGGTACGCCAATTACCGTTACTTCCAACACATCTGGGTGGGTAAGGATTGCGTCTTCAATACTTCGTGGGTAAACATTAAACCCGCCACAAAGAATTAAATCTTTGATACGGTCAACGATATAACAATAACCTTTGTTGTCAAAGTGTGCCACATCGCCCGTGCGGAAAAATCCATCTTTGGTAAATGAATCTTTGTTGGCTTTGTCATTCTTCCAATAACCCATCATTACTTGCGGACCACGAATACATACTTCACCGCGTTCGCCGTGCGGAACTTGTTTATCTGGGTTTTCTAAGTCCCTTAATGATATTTCCGTGTGTGGCATTGGGAAACCAATACAAGATGCTTTTGATTTCCCGTTAAATGGATTGGCGGCTGCAACTGGTGCTGTTTCTGAAAGACCATAACCTTCCACAACTTCAACCCCGATTAAGCGTTCAAATTTTTCCTTTGTATCGGCGGGCAGACCGGCGCCCCCGCTCATCGCGATTTTAAGGCTATCTAATTTTTTAAGCTGTTTGGCAGGCAAAGCATTTATTGCTTGAAAGATAGTTGGCACCGCTGGGAACATTGTTCCTTTGGCTTTTTTCATTGCGTTTAATGCGGGCTTTAATTCAAAGCGTGGAAGCATTACCATCGCCGCACCATTTTTAATTGAAAAGTTCATACAAACCGTCATTGCAAACACATGGAATAATGGTAAAAATGTTGCAACTTTTTCTTCGCCTTTGTTAAAGATTGGGAACCAATGACCACACTGACTTACATTTGCTGAAAGGTTGGCGTGTGATAACATTGCACCTTTTGAACGACCCGTCGTACCACCCGTATATTGTAATACGGCTAAGTCTTTTACATTTACTTTGGCTGATTTAACAGTTGGTAAATCAGAACCAATACTTGCAATTGTGTGAATGGTTTTTGATGGTTGTTCTTTGTAAATTTCTTTACGCTTAAATATATTAAATAATACTTTTTTAACGGCTGGTAAATGTTCATCAAATGGGGTAATTAAAACTTGCTTTAATTTACCAGTACCAATTAATGGTGTTAACTTTTTACACAAGGCATTTAAATCAAGCGTTACCATTAATTCAATTTCTGAATCTTTTACTTGGTGGATAAGGTCGTTTTCTGGATATAATGGGTTAAAGTTTACAACAACACCACCCAATTTTATAATCGCGTGATAGGTAATAACAAACCATGGTGTATTTGCCATAAAGATACCAACATGCGTTCCTTTTTTAACACCAAGCTTTGATAACCTTGATGCCATTAATTGAATTTCATTATCAATTTGACCATATGTAAATTCCACACCCATAAAATTAATTAAGATGTTATTTGCGTATTCTTTTGCAGAATTTTCCCACAATTCATTCATTGGGAATATTTCAATATCGTTATCCCACTTTGTATAATCTGGATAGCTTTTTAAATAGATTGCTGATTTATCCGCTTTGGTTTTTAATGTTTGATTTGCCATTTTAACACCCCGTTTATGTAAAAATTATTATGCGAAGATAATAACAAATTTAAGGGTATTTATCAAGGTTTAGATATATTCTTGTTTTAATTTATTATGTAAAAAATCCGCAAAGGTTTTTACAGTAAAATTTTTGTGCATTCGCGGGGTGAATAATAATGATATTGGTGTTGGTTTGAATTTATCGCAAGAATTGATTATTTCCAATTCGCCAGCACTAGCTTGTTTGTTGATTAATATGTTTGGTAATAATCCAATCCCCATTCCCTTTTTTACCATTGCAATTGCACCCATTGCACTATTGATAATAATATTTTTTTTGCCAACGATATGATTGTTATCAGACATAGTAAAATATGGCGTGCGGGAAATTGATATATGTTTTTTAAAATCATTCTTTGATTTTGGTGTTCCATATTTTTTGATATAAGATGGGCTTGCAAAACGAACCAGCCTTGTTTCGCCAATCTTTCGTACAATCAATGCGGAATCGGTTAATTCACCCATTCGCAGTGCCATATCAAAACCGCTTGATATTAAATCAACCTTTTCATCAGAATAATGTACATTAATAATTACTTTGCTATGCAAGCCCATAAATTCAGAAACGATGTTGGACATATATTCATAACTGTGTTGTGGTGCGGTAATTGTTATTGTGCCAGATACTTCTTTGGAAGTGTTATTAATATTTGATTTTAAATCATCAATATGGGTTTGAATTTCTTGTATCTTTGCAAGGTATTGTCGCCCCGCAGATGTTAATGACATATGACGAGTATTACGGTTTAATAATATTATCCCCAGTTCGTCTTCCAATGCGATTATTCGGCGTGATATTTTTGATGGGGTCATATCTAGCTTTTTTGATGCACCACGCACACCGCCCAAGTTAACCACTTCCAAAAATATATTAATGTCTTCGTATTTCATAGTATTTTTATTGTATCATTTTTTGCAACAATGTAAAACAACTATTTTACTTAACAGGACTGTTTGTTGTGGCTAATATGAAATCAGGTTTAATGATAAACCGATTATTTTTTAAAACATAAGGAGACATAACTATGACAAAAGCATTACTTATTCAATCATCACCAAATCCAAATGGTGTAAGCAACATTGCATCTGAACACTTAAAGCAAAAGTTAATTGATTCACATAATATCAAAGACTTTTCAGTTCGTGATTTAAGTGCAAATCCAGTTCCGCACCTTGACGGGAAAACTATTGGTGCATTCTTTCAACCAGATTCAATGAATGAAAACGATTATAAAAAAGCAATCAGCCTTTCAAATGAATTGGTTGAAGAAATAAAACAAAGCGATGTAATTGTTCTTGCATCACCAATGTGGAATCTTTCAATCCCAAGTGTGGTAAAAGCATACATTGACCATATCGTAAGGGCGGGGCTTACATTCCAATATACGGAAACTGGTCCACAAGGTTTATTAAACGGTAAAAAGGCATACATTGTTCTTGCAACTGGTGGTGATTATACAGGTGATTTACAGGGCTATGATTTTGCAACGAATTACTTAAAAGGAATCCTTGGCTTTATTGGTATTACCGATGTAGAAGTTTTAACGGGGCATTCGGCGGCAATTGATGCGGACGCATCTATTGAAAATGTAAAACAGCAAATTAATAAATTATAAGGAGGATAAAATGAAATTTATATTTAATGGATTTGATAAACCAAACAGCGATGATATAAGGGTTAAATACCTTGATGAACACATTACATTTTTGGGTACAGCAAAGGATAATAATATTGAAATATTACTTGGTGGTCCAGTCCTTGATGACAATGGTAACCAAGCTGGTTCAACAATTATTATTGAAGCAGAAAACAAACAACTTGCACAGGATTGGTTGCAACAAGACCCTTATTACACACAAGGGTTATTTGGACAAACAACATTGTTTGCAATTGATGTGGTAATTAATAATTTTTAAAGGAAAGAAAA
>JBMZFW010000038.1:0-10917 GCA_049615605.1 Alphaproteobacteria bacterium
AGAACATCCCACCAAGTGGCAAGGTAATGTAATTTTAAACCAACTTCATCTTCAAGTTGTTTAATCTTGTCTGGGAAAATGCCATAGCTAAATACAACAAAGCAATGTTCACATTTCGCACCCGCATCACGAATACCGTCAACGAATGAAACTTTTGAACCGCCATCTGTTGTCATATCTTCAACCAACAACACATTATCGCCTTCTTGCATGTTGCCTTCAATCCTTGCACCACGACCAAAGCCTTTTGGTTTTTTACGGATATAAGCCATTGGCTTGTTTAACACATCGGCAATCCACGCTGAATATGGAATGCCCGCTGTTTCACCGCCTGCAACCACATCAAAAGTATCAGCAATACCAGCGTCTTTTAAAATTTCCCCGCCCATTTTCATTAATAATTGGCGTTCTTTTGGAAAGGCAATTAATTTACGGCAATCAACATATACTGGTGATTTTTTACCGCTTGTTAATACAAATGGTTCTTCTGGTCTGAATAATACGGCTTGCGTATCAATTAAAATTTGTGCAGCAGTTTTGGCAATGTCATTTGTCATTTTATTTTTTCCGATTGGTTAAATTAATGAACTGGCATAGAAGTTGTGTATATGCCTTCTTCAATATTGGCTTTAAGATATTTCGTTAATAATGGGTGGTTAACTGGCTGTGGGCTAGTATCCGAATTAAGCATTACTTCTGGCATAAAGCTTAAATCTTCGCCATCATCAATTAATAGTTTATACCATACATTTGAAACAAGCGTTTCATCAAAATCAATTGATGAAGCGATTAGGTTATAATTAGCCGAATTTTCAATGTTGTATTCCACATCAACCACTACCGCGCGGAAGTGATATTTTGTGTGAACTACTAAATCGCCAACTGAAAATAAAGGCTCTACTATCAAGTTATTGTTTTCATTTTTATACATAGTATTATTTTATATAGATTCTTTTGAAAAATACAACGATTCATTTCATTTTTTTAAAGTTTTTTATCATTTGGCACTGTTGACTTAATCTGTGCTTTGCTATATTATTTTATATATATTAAAACAAAGTTTTATCCAATGACTATAAAAGTAAAATATACTCCGGCTGAACAACATAATCAGCAAACAAAAACAGACAATCAAAACCCTAGTAAAACAGACGAAAATCGTCCCACTTCCCCGCACATTCAAATATATAAATGGGAATGGACTATGGCGTATTCTATTTTACACAGAATATCAGCTATTGGTGTTGGGGTGATTGCACTTATTTTTACATTGTCATTTTATGTTGTTCCCGAATACTTTGATGTGATTCATTTAATCAACGAATTCTTAATTTTCAAACTTGCATATTTTATTGCCTTATTAGTTATCGGTTATTATATCTTTGCCACAATAAAGTATATGATTTGGTCGCGTGTTAAGGGGCTTGAACTTGCACCCGCACAAAAACTTGGGCACGCAAGTTTAATTGCCACAATCATTTTTGCCATAGGGGTATTTTGTTATGGCGTTATTTAAAAAACATTTTGTAAATATATTATTTATCCTTTCATCATTTGTATTTTTATTACAAATACCAGTTGCTGATAATTTACCAATGGGAAAAATTTGGATTATTTCTGGTTTGCTAGTTGGATTGCACGAATTAAAAGATGTAATTCTTGATTATGTTGGTAATAAAAAAGTTGCTAAAAAATTAAATATATTTGCAATGGTGATTGTAATCTTAATTATTGTAAAGGTTGTATTGTAAATGACTTATGAAGTAATTGACCATAAATATGATGTTGTCGTTGTCGGTGCTGGTGGTGCGGGACTTCGTGCAACGGTTGGTCTGGCACAAAGGGGATTAAAGACCGCTTGTATTACAAAAGTATTCCCAACCCGTTCACATACTGTTGCCGCCCAAGGTGGAATTTCGGCTGCCCTTGGTAATATGGGCAAAGATGACTGGCGTTGGCATATGTATGACACAGTAAAAGGTTCTGATTGGTTGGGTGACCAAGACGCCATTGAATATATGGTAAAAGAAGCAATCCCATCTATCCTTGAATTGGAACACATGGGCGTACCATTTTCAAGAACGGAACAAGGAAAAATTTATCAACGACCATTTGGTGGTATGACAACTGAATTTGGCGAAGGCGACCCTGCACAACGAACTTGTGCCGCCGCGGACAGAACGGGGCATGCAATTTTACACACCCTGTATCAACAGTGTTTAAAAAATGAGGCGGAATTCTTTATTGAATACTTTGCCCTTGATTTAATTATGGATGACGATGGCGACTGTGTCGGCGTTATGGCTTGGAATTTAGATGACGGTGTATTACACCGCTTCCACGCAAAGCAAGTTATCTTATGTACGGGCGGTTATGGTCGTGTGTACTTTTCTGCCACATCGGCGCACACTTGTACCGGTGATGGTTCCGCAATGGCACAAAGGGCGGGCATTCCATTACAAGACCCTGAATTTGTACAGTTCCACCCAACGGGAATTTACGGTGCAGGTTGCCTTATTACCGAAGGGGTAAGGGGCGAAGGTGGATACCTTACAAACAATCAAGGTGAACGCTTTATGGAACGATATGCACCGCATGTAAAAGACCTTGCCAGTCGTGATGTGGTAAGCCGTTCTATGACTATGGAAATATTGGAAGGGCGTGGCGTTGGCGATAAAACCGACCACATTCATTTACACCTTGAACATTTACCAGCCGAAGTTATCAATGAACGATTACCGGGTATTGCCGAAA
The DNA here is from genome assembly GCA_049615605.1 of Alphaproteobacteria bacterium. Classification (GTDB taxonomy): domain Bacteria; phylum Pseudomonadota; class Alphaproteobacteria; order JAQWUY01; family JAQWUY01; genus JAQWUY01. The sequence continues at coordinate 2,755 of JBMZFW010000038.1, forward strand.
CCGCATCTATTTTCGCAGGGGTTGATGTTACCAAAGAACCAATTCCTGTAATCCCAACTTGTCATTACAATATGGGTGGTATTCCAACAAATATGTATGGGGAAGTATTACGCCCAACAAAAGACAACCCAAGTGCAACAGTAAACGGACTTATGGCTGCGGGGGAAAGTGCCTGTGTATCAGTGCACGGTGCAAACCGTCTTGGTTCAAACAGCTTACTTGATTTAATTGTGTTTGGGCGTGCGGTTGCCATTCGTTGTGCGGAAACAATTGACCAATCAAAACCACACAAAGATTTACCAAAAAATGCAGGCAAAGATATTATCGCAAGACTGGATAACATTCGTTATAACAAAGGCGATATTGGCACGGCGGAACTTCGCAGTGATATGCAAGACATTATGCAAAAACATTGTGCCGTATTCCGTCAAGAAGACATTTTACAAGACGGTATTAAACGACTGGAAAAAACTTGGAAAAATAAATCTGGTCTTAATGTAAATGATAAGTCATTAATTTGGAATTCTGATTTAGTGGAAGCATTGGAATTTGAAAACCTTATTTCACAGGCAATGGTTACAATCGTTGCGGCGGAAAACAGAAAAGAATCCCGCGGTGCACAAGCCCGTGATGATTACCCAGACAGGGACGATGAAAACTGGATGAAACATACCATTGCCCATATTGATAATAAATCGGGCAAGGTTGATTTATCATACCGCCCTGTTCACACTTGGACATTAACTGATGAAATTGAATACATCAAACCGAAGAAAAGGGTTTATTAATGGCTGAATTTAATTTACCAGAAAATTCTAAACCAACAAAAGGCGTAATTCATTATGCCCCTGACAGTGCAACCAATGTAAAAGCATTTCGCATTTATCGTTGGTCGCCTGATGATAAACAAAACCCGCGTATTGATACATTCTTTATTGACCTTGATAATTGCGGACCTATGGTGCTTGATGCGTTATTAAAAATTAAGAATGAAGTGGACAGTACAGTAACATTCCGTCGTTCGTGTCGTGAAGGTATCTGTGGCAGTTGTGCAATGAACATTGATGGCAAAAATACTTTGGCGTGTACAAAGTTTATCAAAGATGTAAAGGGTGCGGTGAATATTTCCCCGCTTCCACATATGCCCGTTGTAAAGGATTTAGTTCCCGATTTAACAACACCGTATAAGCAACTTGAATCAATTAAACCGTGGTTGCAAACGGACAAAGAACTTGATGCCGATGGTGGTGACCGTGAACGATTACAATCACCACAAGACCGTAAAAAGTTGGACGGTTTATATGAATGTATTTTATGTTTTTCTTGTTCAACATCGTGTCCGTCATATTGGTGGAATGGGGATAAATATCTTGGACCTGCGGTGTTATTACAAGCATACCGTTTCCTTGCCGACAGCCGTGATACAAATGACAATGAACGATTGGATAACCTAGACAATCCATTTAAATTATATCGTTGTCATACGATTATGAATTGTACGAATACCTGTCCAAAGGGATTAAACCCAGCCAAGGCAATTGCCAGCATCAAACAAATGATTGAGACAAAATAATGACTAAAATAACTTTAAACCCAATTCCAATTACCCGTGAAAACTTTGCCCCTTATGGCAATGTAATTGATTTACAAGATGGCACGGAATTATCCGCCATTGGTGAATATGAATATTACAATGGCACCGCGATTAAAGTAATTCGTGGCAATAAAATATCAATGCCTTATGAAGTAAAATTATTTGAACGCCACCCAATTGGTACACAAGCATTTGTCCCAATGAATTCAGGTGTATTTTTTGTGGTTGTTGCCGAAAGCACAAATACAGATTCATTTGATCCAAATACATTAAAGTGTTTTATCACAAATGGCAGACAAGGTATTCAATATAATGTAAATGTATGGCACGCACCATTTACCACATTAACGGATGATGCGGACTTTACGGTAATTGACAGATTCCCATTTGAAAACGACCCGCAAGATATTAATATTGATTTTGCTGAATTCCCAGATACAGAAATTATTGTAGAATAAAATATATTTTAGATTGTTTTTTATTCATACAATTTAATTAACAAAATCCACAAATAGATTTTAAACTTTTAGAAACAAGTGGGGGAAAGCGACGACTAGATTTACTAGTTTAGCTTTCCCCCGCGAAGTTAATAAAAGAATTAAAATCTATTTATCTACTTTGTTTTTCTTCTATGCCTGACACACCCTGCCTGCGTTGTAATTCTTTAAGCACATCTTCTGGGTTAATACCCCTGTCTGCCCAAAGAACCATAAGGTGATATAATAAATCCGCAGATTCATAAGTTAATTTATCATTGTCTTTTGCCATTGCTTCGGCGACTGTTTCTTCCGCCTCTTCAATTACTTTTTCACAAATTGAATCAGTTCCCATATCAAGAAGTTTTGCAGTCCATGATTCATCAACATTACCGCCTTTTCTTGATTTGATTGTTTCAAATAATTCGTCTAATACTTTATTCATAACAAGATAATCTTACATTAATTCCGTTTTCATTCATATACTTTTTTGCTTGTTCAATTGTATATTCGCCAAAGTGGAATATACTTGCCGCAAGCACCGCCGAAGCACCGCCTTTGTTCACACCGTCAACAAGGTGGCTTAAATCACCAACACCACCCGATGCAACAACGGGTATACTTACCGCGTCGGCAACAGCACGGGTCATATTAAGGTTGAAACCTTGTTTCGTTCCGTCCCTGTCCATTGAGGTTAATAATATTTCCCCCGCACCCAGTTCATTCATTTTCTTAACCCAAGATATTAATTCAATACCCGTTTCATTGCGTCCACCGTGGGTGAATACTTCCCACTTTGTATTGTCATCATTTACCGCCTTTGCATCAACGGCAACCGTAATACATTGTGAACCAAATTTTTCCGATGCTTGTTTTACAATATCTGGATTTCGCACCGCTTCTGTATTAATGGAAACCTTATCCGCACCACTGTGAAGCAATTTGCTTATATCGTCCAATGTGCGAACCCCACCGCCAACTGTTAATGGCATAAAGATAGATTCAGCAGTTCGCTGTACCACATCATATATCGTTTCACGGTTATCAGAACTTGCGGTAATATCAAGAAATGTTAATTCGTCCGCACCCATTTTGTCATAGGCGATTGCCTGTTCCACTGGGTCGCCTGCATCAACCAAATCAACAAAGTTTACACCCTTAACAACACGACCATCTTTTACATCAAGACAAGGTATAATACGAACATTTAACATTGTTATTCCTTGCATACTTTCAAAGCGTCGCCCAAATCAATTGCACCATCGTATAATGCACGACCTGAAATAACGCCGTGGATACCGCTGTTTGTTGCTTTTAATTTACGAATATCGTCCACGCTAGCAACACCGCCACTGGCAATAATTGGAATGTTTACCGCACGGGCAAGTTCCGCAGTTGTATCCACATTAACACCACCCATTGCACCATCGCGATTTATGTCCGTATAAATGATTGCCGATACACCAACATCTTCAAATTTTTTCGCAAGTTCAATCACAGTCGTTGATGTTGTTTCCGCCCAACCTTCAACCGCAACAAACCCGTCCTTTGCGTCAATACCAACGGCAACTTTGTTTGGGAATTTTTTACAAGCTTCAATCACAAGGTCTGGATTATTCACTGCAACAGTTCCAAGTATTACCCTTGAAATACCCGCATTAATCCAATTTTCAATATGTTCAATCGTTCTTATGCCACCACCAAGCTGTACTTTGGCATTTGTATTTGCCAAAATATCCATTACCGCATCGGTGTTTACACTTTCCCCCGCAAAGGCACCATTTAAATCAACACAGTGTAGCCAATCACAACCCGCATCGTTAAATTGTTTTGCTTGGTTGCCCGCACTGTCATTAAATACAGTTGATTGTTCCATATCCCCGTGGACAAGGCGAACACATTTACCGTCTTTTAAATCAATTGCTGGATATAACTGCATTATACTTTCCACTTCACAAAGTTATCTATTAGTTTAAGCCCTGCGGTTTGTGATTTTTCTGGGTGGAATTGTGTGGCAATAACATTCCCAGAACCAACAACGGCATTAAATTCTTCCCCATATTCACAAGTTGCAAGAACATTGTCTTTGTTATCGCAATCAAATACATACGAATGGACAAAATACATATCCGTTCCATTTAATCCATCTAGTACAGGGTGGTCTGATTTTACATTAATTTTATTCCACCCCATATGTGGAATTTTGTATTCATTTGCTATGTTAAATTTTCGCACACGACCAGAAATAATATTTAAGCCATCGCTTCCGCCAAATTCTTCGCCCGTTGTTGATAAGATTTGCATACCAACACAAATTCCAAGTAAAGGCGTGCCATTATTAATTGCCGTATTAATTGCACCAATAATTTCATTGCTAAGGTTATCCATACACGCACCATAAGCACCAACACCAGGTAAGATAATTTTTTCCGCATTAATAATTTCATCAGCCGTTGAAATTAATTTAGCCGAAGCACCACCCGCTTTAACCGCATTTAATACAGAGTGTAAATTACCAACCCCATAATCAATAATTGAAATCATAGCAAGCCTTATAATTTACCTTTTGTACTTGGAAGTACATCTGCCATATCAGGGTCAATAGTCTTTGCATGTTTGATTGCTTTGGCAACCGCTTTGAAACAGCTTTCAATAATATGGTGTGAATTTAAACCATACAAGTTTTCAATGTGCATATTTGCTTTTGCCGATGTGGCAAAGGCTAAGAAAAATTCACGGAAGACTTCTAAGTCAACTTCGTTAATTTTTTCCGTGTTAAATGACACATTCCAAACCAAGTACGGGCGACCACAAAAATCAACCACTGCACGGGATAATGTTTCGTCCATTGGAACATACGAATGCCCATAACGATTAATGCCCTTTTTGTCGCCAAGTGCATTAAGGATTAATTCACCAACCACATAACCCGTGTCTTCCACCGTGTGGTGTGTATCAATGTGTAAATCACCTTTTGCGGTAATTTCCAAATCCATACCGCTGTGTTTTGCAATTTGTTCCAACATATGGTCAAAGAAACCAATACCCGTATCAATCTTGGCAATACCTTTGCCATCAAGATTGATTTTACCACTGATTTTCGTTTCGTTTGTATCGCGTTTAACTTCGGCTGTACGCATTGTTTTATCCTTTTAATTAATTGATAATACAAGCATTTTGCCATTTTAAGCCATAAAATACAATATTTTTTTAAATCTTGTAATGGGTTATTAAAACACTTATAATTTAACAATAATTATTAAACAGTAAAGGGACTTTAAATTGGCAAAATTTCCAGTTGTAAATCGTTGTATTTCTTGTGGCAGTGAAGACCTTGATATCCCTGTTAAAAAAAATGCCGACACCTTAATAAAATGTAATGAATGTGGCAACAAAGACCGTTGGGTAAAAGTTGTGTCAAATTCATTGGTGCGTGTCCGCAAAGAAGCAAGTATTTATTTCCAAGAAAATTTACAAAAGTTTGAAAAACAACAAGATGAAATAATCAAAAATTTAAAAAATAAAAATAAGGAAAATTAAAATGTCTTATGATAATGAAAATATTTTTGCAAAAATTTTAAGGGGTGAAATTCCAAACAATACAATTTATGAAGATGAACATAATTTAGCATTTTATGACATAACACCAGCACGCAAAGTACACGGTCTTATCATTCCAAAAGGCGCGTTTAAAGATTACACAGACTTTGTGGAAAACGCGACGCCTGAACAAATGGTTTCATTTAACAAAGCGGTTGTAAAAACAGCGGAAAAATTGGGAATTAAAGATACGGGATACCGTATTATTTCAAACATCGGCGAACACGGACAGCAAGAAGTCCCACACCTGCACTTTCATATATTGGGCGGGGAAAAAATCGGCTCACTTGTTTCTAAATAAACCTATTGGTCTATTATCTGCAAAAGGCAATGCTTAATGACGAAATGTCGTCTTCACATTGCCTTTTTTGATTCTAGCCACAATAGTTTTATTTATTAATTACTTCGCATTGGATTTCTTAACAACAAGACCACAAAGTGGTCGCAGGTGCGGACAGGCCGAAGGTGAAGTTCATACTATCAGTTTAAAATTATTTATGGGTTTTGCTTGTTCGCGATTTAAGGGATAAATATTTGTTGTGGATTATTTTTTACCATACTCAAGGGTATAAATTGTATCCGAGAACAAGTAATAACCTTTTTTAGAAATTTTATATCTTTGCGTTACAAATGGATAAAAAACACTTGATTCGCCGTATTTTTCACTTGTGCAAGTAATTCGTTGAACATATATATCGCCTTTTTCAAACTTAATATTAAGTTCTTTAAACAATTTAAATTCTGGATTTTTAAAAAATTCTTCGTGAGTATAAGTGTTATATGTCATTTTCATAAGACCTATGCCACAATTAAAAAATGGTCCCCAAGCCTGCCCCCAGTTGAATTCTTGATGTTTGCCAATCCTTGTATTCCCGTAATCATCGTATTCATATTTTGTATCAGCAAGACTAGTTATTTTCCAATAACCATTTACAGTATTTGCTGCATAGGAAATAAACGGGATAAATAAAAATGGCATAAGTATTAAAATTTTTTTCATATAATCATTATATTACATTCATTTTTTTATACAACTTTTAATTTTATACTTGACATTTAAGGATTTTTATCCTATACTTATTTTGAAAACATCACAAGTGCGTCTGCATTTCGTGGTGTTTTTTATTCATGCAATTTAATTAATAAATATTATATCTTACTTTTCATACTCTTCATGCACGACATAATCAGAATTATAATATTTTTTACTTGGTTCTACAGGTACAGATGAATAATTTATAACGCCTGGTTTCATGCGCATATAAAGCCCTAATTGATTTTCCTCGCCAAAACTCATTACTAATTGACGGAAAGTATTTACCCGAATTGCATCAACCCATGGCTTGCCATCAACATCTATATAAACTTTTTTACCCCATATAGTCCAAGTAATTTCCCTTGAACCTATATCGCATTTCCCCTCTTTTATTCCGCCATATTGCAGAAAGTAATTTGGATGTCTTTGTTCCAATTTTATATAATTATTTTTACCCCATACAGTTCTTTCTTCTATATGAAGTCGTTTGGCAACCTTATCACATTCAATATATATGAATAATTTAGCGTATTCTGAAACTGAATAGGCATTAAATGGCGTTAATAAAAATAATATTAAAAGTAATTTTTTCATAAATTTTATTCCTTTTTTATTAAGTATATATTCAATTTTTAAGGCATACAACTTAAAATTTAAAAAAGGGGGTTGACAATCAAGGATTTTTATCCTATACTTATTTTGAAAACACCACAAGTGCGTCCAAAATTTGGATTTTGCTTGCGGTGTTTTTTTATGTCAAAAATTTAAACAATCACAGATTGTAATAAATATCTATTTTTGATATTATATATTTATGATTAAAAAAATATTAGCAATTATTATATCAATGTTTATGTTTTCTAGCGTTTATGCTGGGGAAACAAAAAACCCGCTTGCAACTTTTAAATATTGGAAATTAAATCCATCATACGAAGATGTAAAACAAAAAATTGATGCGGGTTATAATATACATGAAACTAGCAAATCAACCAAAAGTGATTCTTTAATTTATGCTTCAATGATGACAAAAGATACCAAAATAATTCAATTATTAATTGATAATGGTGCAAACATTGAGACTAGAAATGAGCACGGAAAAACACCATTGATGATAACATCTATGACTGGAAAAAATCCCGATATTATTGATGTTTTAATTAAAAATGGGGCTGATATTAATGCCGGCAGTTATGGTTATAATGCAATACATCTTGCGGCTGGATCAAATAAAAATCCTGTTGTTATAGAAAAACTAGTTAAATATGGGGCTGATGTAAATAAAAGGACTTTTGAAAAAAAAGAAAGCCCTTTATCATTAGCCGCAAAATATGGACATGAAGAAGTCTTTAAGAAATTAATTGAACTGGAGGCTGATGTCTATACCATAGATGGTAATGGGGATAACCTATGGCAAAGAATGAAATTTCAAAGAGTTTATCCAAAAGATTCATATATTT
>JBMZFW010000039.1:0-10887 GCA_049615605.1 Alphaproteobacteria bacterium
CAAACCAAAATACACAGGCGAATACGATACAGAACCAAGAACACTCAAAGAAGAAAAAAAACGCGAACGCCTGCAAGAAAATAGATATAAAAGAAATATATTTAAAAATACTTGGTAAAAAACACCATAAAAAAAACCCCGCGGTTAAGCGGGGTTTTTTCAATTAATATAAAAAGTATATATTATACTTTAGATTTTAATTTTTTAGTTAACTTAAATAGTACTGGGCTTAATACCAATAGACCAATTAAGTTAGGAACAGCCATTAAGCCATTTAGCGTATCAGCTAAAGACCAAACTTGGTCTAAAGTGAATGTTGCAGCAAAGAAAATGAATACAACATAAGCTAAACGATATAAGTTAACAGCTGCAGAGTTCTTAGTTAAGTACTCAAAGCATTTTTCGCCATAGTAACCCCATCCTAAGATAGTAGTGAATGCAAATAATGCTAATGCAATAGATACGATTGCATCACCACCGCTAAACGCAGCAGCGAAACTTTGCGCAGTTAATGCAGCACCATTTACACCGTTACCTGGTGCATAAATGCCAGATACTAAGATGATAAGACCAGTGAATGTACATACAACGATTGTATCGATGAATACACCAACCATACCAATCATACCTTGGCGAACTGGGTTGTTTGTGTCCGCAGCCGCGTGTGCGATTGCCGCAGAACCAAGACCAGCTTCGTTAGAGAAGATACCACGCTTAAAGCCCATAAGGATAGCTGTACCAACAGCACCACCCGCAGCAGCGTCAAGACCAAAGGCACCTTTGAAAATCATACCAAAGGCAGCTGGAATGTTATCAGCAAATGTTACAAGTACGATTGTACCAGTTACAAGATAAAGAACGATCATCGTTGGTACTAATTTACCAGCAACTTCTGAAATACGGCGGATACCACCAAGAATTACAGCACCTGCTAATAATGCAACAATGATACCTGTTGTTGTACCAGAAACGCCGAAAGTAGAATCCATTGCACCAGCAATAGAGTTAACTTGTACACCGTTACCAATACCAAAGGCAGTGAAAGCACCGAAGAATGCGAATGCAACGCCTAGTACTTTACCTAGACCTGGGATCATGTCGTCTACACCTTTACGGATGTAGTACATCGGACCACCAACCCAATCGCCATTTTCGTTCTTTTCACGATATTCAACCGCAAGTACTGCTTCTGCATATTTAGTAGCCATACCGAATGCTGCAATTACCCACATATAGAATAATGCACCAGGACCACCAACATAAATCGCAGTTGCAACACCAGCAATATTACCTGTACCTACTGTTGCAGATAATGCAGTAAATAATGCTTTACGCGGTGCGATACCGTTTTTTGAAGATGTTTTGTCACTGTCTTTACCGAAAGTGATTTTTAATGCGTTAGATAGCTCACGCCAAGGCATGAACGCTAAGCCAACTGTTAAGAACACGCCAGTAAAAGCAAGTAAGATAACCATAGGCCATCCCCATACCCAACTGTTTACCGTGCTGTTAATTTCCCAAAATAATTCCATAACTTTCTCCTTAAATTTAAATTTATGAGTTATTTAGTTATATTATATAATTATAAAATAACAATTAAATGTTATGACAACAGAATCGCAAATGCAAGAAAAATAATCATTTTTTCTATATTTAGTAGAACAGGGGGATAATTTGACCCAATATTTAGTATAGGCAGAGTAAAATTAACCTAATTTTTCAAGGTTTTCTGCTATGTACTTTACCGCGTCATTTATACCACAGGTTATAACTTCACAGTCATCTGGAAAGGCTGATTTTAGGTTGCTTGGTAAAGTGTCCAGTATAACAAAAATACCATAATCTTGCTTGTTTCTGATTAATCTGCCGAATGCTTGCTTAATTTTTGCCCTTACGATTGATTTATCGTAATCAAAGTCTTTAAATTCTTTGCGACGGCTTTTGTGAATTTCATCGGGTACTTGCCACGGAATCCTGTCCATTACTAATAATTTAAGGCTGTTACCGGGAATATCAACCCCATCACGCACCGCATTTGTACCCAACAGGCACGAATTAATATCGTGCTTAAATACATTTACCAGTGTGGCGGTTGTCATATTGTCAATATGTTGGGCATAAAGATTAATGTCTTGTTCAATCATTTGTTCGTAAATGTTTTTATATACTTGCTTTAACCTTGATATATTACTGAACAGTCCAAGTGCGGAACCACCCGATGCTTTAAATAAACTGTAATAGCTACTGGATAACATAGCTGTATTATTTTTTTCCACATCGTTAACCACAATAACTTTTGTTTTTTCTTTGTAATTGAATGGGCTTTTAACTTGTTTTTTGTTAATGGTTGCATCAACCACATTATTTGTTCCTGTTTTTAATTCCGCCCAATCCCAGTTTTTATTTTCGTCTTCCGTTGAATCAAGCAATGTCGCCGATGTAATTACCGTACCTGTTATTTGTGGGTAAACAGTTTTTGCAAATTCTTTAATCGGGTTTACGAAGTGGCGCTTAATTCCTACATCGTGTTGTGTTCCGTTTTGTTTTGTAATGCAAAGTACGTCAAGGATATTTGAATAATCAATTTTTTCATTTTCGTATTCAGGGTTTAGTCTTTTTAACATATCAACCCATACTTGGATTGGATCAAGGATTCTGAATTCCAATGTTTTTAATGCATTTATTAATTTTTTTCGTTCTGTCTTATCCATATCAGCCATACTGGTACTAAGCTTTTCTTCGCACAGGTTAAGTAATGTTGTTGTTGGCTTAACCATTCCTTCCAGTTCGGTTGCGTAATATTGGGCAAGCTCAATTATATGGTTTGGAATGTATGAAGTATCCAGTTCTGTATCATAATTTGATGGCTTAGTATTACCCATTATGAACTTTGTTAGTTCAAGGAAAAACTTTTCCCCATCGCCCATTGGGTTTCCCGCATCAAAACGATTTTGCCAATGTGAATCTGGTAATATTTTTGCGTGTTCCAATAATTTATCAAGGTTTTCTTGTGCTGTGGTATCACTGCCAAGTACATCGGTTAAGATTGATTTTAATCCACTGGCACCACCTTCGTTTAATAAATCACCATTTTCATTTTTGATTATAAAGCGACGCATAAATTCACCTTCACTTACGGATAAAAATGAACCGAATGCGGAATCCGATGCGTCAAATAAATGGTGTCCTTCGTCAAATACAATATGTTTAATTTGACTTTCTGAAATAAATCCAACCCTTGAATTAAATAATAAAAATGCGTGGTTTGTTATTACAATGTCGGCGTATGGCGCACGCTTTATTGCTTGGTCAACAAAGCAACTGTCCGTATATTGGCAATGTGAATGGGTTTCGCCGAAGTCTCTTTTCACAACAAGTAATCTTAATATTTTATTGTGTGGGTCAATAATTTCATTTAACCAAGACGGAAAATCATTACCTTGGATATCACCGTTTTTACTTACTTCCAACCAACGGGCAATTATGCCAAGTGCAATATGCCAACCTTTGTTTGTTGTTGCCTTTGCCACAGCTAGTTTAAATTTTGTAATACAGATATAATTTTCCCTGCCTTTACAAATTACAACTTTATCGTAAAGGTCTTTTTCATTTGGATAAAGTTTTTTTACCTCATCATAAATTTGATGTTGCAGGTTGCGGGTATAAGTTGAAATCCAAACGGGCGCTTCATTCTTTTTTGCCCAAATTGATGCAGGCGCAAGATACCCAATAGTCTTACCAACACCTGTGCCACCTTCGGCTAGGGTTATTGTTGGTTTGTCATCATCGTTTGGATTGAATGAATCTGTTAATGATTTTGAATATTCAAATTGTTCGCTTCGTTCTTCGTTATTATCAGGTAATAATTTTCTTATTTGTTCAATGACTTCATCATTGGTAATTGGTTTATTGCCCGCTGGTGGTGGCGGTGGGCGTGGTTCCCATTTTTTAACACGGTTCCAAACATCAAAACCTTCGCTAGGGGATTTTTTGTGAAAGTCTTTCATATTAAGGTTAAGGCTTTGCATTAAAAATTCACCCCAACCCCAACCAGTCTTGGTCATTGATGCAATCATATTTTCCAGATAGGGGCGACCCGCTTCTGATTTTATTTCATCAATTAATTTTTCTGCAGACTTTAATAAAGAATTACTTTCGTTTGTATTATCAATATTTAAATTTTGCGCAATGGTACTTGGTGTTGGTACGGTAAATACAGATGGTTTTACAAATGCCCACAATTCCAAAATATCAATTACTTTTTCTGGGCTTAAATGTTCCAGTTCCAATTTTTTTAATATACTAGTTCTGTGGCATAATAAAATTGGTTGTTTTGCATTTAAAAAAAACAAATGTGCTTTGGCTTGGTTAAGTGTTAAAACTTCCCCATCGGCATTAATTATATTGTAATTATTTTTATGTACCGTGCATACATTGATATTTTTTAAAAGCATTTGATATTTATAATACAGTATGGACGCTTTAAGCAACTTAATATTTTAGCAAAAAATCTAAATATGGTATTTTACCACTTGATTAACACAATATATAGTGGTGGTATCTTTCTGTTTATGCCTAGTGTTTGGTATAAATGCTTGATAGTTCGGTTGTCATGTATACAGTCGCTATTTGGTTTAATATGCAATTGAAAGGAAAAGTTCATGCAGGATAAAGATTACGCGTTAAGCGAAGTGCCATCTTCGGCACGCAAATCATTAAGTTCATTAATTTGGGTATTATGCGGTTTTACATTCTTCACAGCGACAATGTTCGCAGGTGGTGGTGTTGGTGCAGCCTTGCCATTGTCTGATGTAATTTCAGTTATGGCAATTGGTTACGGTTTACTGGCAACATATGCCATTTTAATTGGTTTAATTTCGTATAAAACAGGTTTAAATACTGTTTTATTATCAAGATACAGCTTTGGTGATAAAGGTTCAAAAATTGTTGACTTTTTACTGGGCTTTACACAAATCGGTTGGTACGCTTGGGGTACAGCGGTTATAGCAAAAGTATTAATTGCAATGACGCCTGATGCACTTGGCTTTACAATCCCAGATTCAATGTTATACCCAATGATGGTATTCTTTGGTTTTGCTTTTTCATATACAGCATACAAAGGTTACCGTGGTTTAGCATTGTTATCTATTGTATCGGTTCCATTAATGTTGTTATTTGTTGGTGTAAGTTTATATACGGCAACAATTGATGCAAACGCAAAAGGTGGCATTGCATCATTAATGCCAGGTACTGGTAATATGACTTGGGATATTGCAATCACAATGGCATTTGGTACATTTGCATCTGGTGCGACACAGGTTTCAAACTGGACGCGTTTTGCAAGTTCATCTAAAAATGTAATTGTAGCCGTGTTATTTGCATTCTTCTTTGGTAATGCATTAATGTTCTTTACTGGTGCTTTTGGTGCCAGCGTTTATGGCAAGCCTGATGTGGTTGATGTATTGTTATTACAAGGTTTCCCATTAATGGCATTATTAATGTTATTCCTTAACTTATGGACAACACAAGATAACGCATCTTATAACTTTGCTGTTGCGGGTTGTAACTTTGTGCGTTCTGATAACCGTCAAAAAATGACAATTGTTGGTGCGGTTATTGGTACGGTTCTTGCCCTTATGGGTGCGGATGTATTCTTGTTCGGTTGGTTAATTATGCTTGGAACATTTATTCCACCAGTTGGCGGAATTATTATGGCGGACTATGTTGCCCGTTCTGGTTCTTATGCTAAATTAGCATCGGCAAAGAATGCTGATTTATGTGCGGTTGGCTTAACGGCTTATGTTGTTGGTTCGGCTTGTGCATATTACAGTCCAATGTTATCGCCACTAGTTGGTATTGCGGTATCATTTATCGTTTATGTAGGCTTATATAAAATTAAAAAATAAGTATACAAAAGCTTTAAAAACTAGTATAAAAAGGGGACTTTATAAAGTTCCCTTTTTTTATGGGCTGGTGAAATGAAAACATTAATTAAAAATGCTAAGTTGCAAAATCAAAAAGAATTGGTTGATATCGCCATTAATGATGGTGTTATTGCCACGATTGAGTCTGGCATAACTGGTGATTTTGATAATACGATTGATGCGGGTGGAAACATTGTTGTTCCGCCATTTGTTGATTCACACTTTCACCTTGATTCAGTATTAAATCTTGGCAACCCAAGATTAAATGAAAGCGGTACTTTGCTAGAAGGTATTCAAATCTGGAATGAATATAAAAATACACTAGATTTCACCGCTGAAAATATTTTAAAGCGTGCCAAAGAATATTGTGGCTGGGCAATTTCACAAGGTATCCTTGCAATCCGCAGTCATGTTGATGTATGTGATGACCGATTAATTGGTGTTGATGCTTTATTACAATTAAAAAAGGAAATGGCTGAATACATTGATATTCAACTGGTTGCATTTCCACAAGACGGATATTACCGCGATCCAAATGCGATTGATAATTTAAACAAAGCACTTGATAAAGGTATTGATGTTGTTGGTGGTATTCCACATGCGGAACGCACAATGGCAGAAGGCAGTGAAAGTGTAAAAGCACTTATGCAAATTGCCGAAAAGCGTGGGCTGTTGGTTGATATGCATTGTGATGAAACAGATGATGTTAATTCAAGGCACATTGAAACATTAACCGCTGAAACAATTCGCCTTGGTATGAATGGTCGTGTTGCTGGTTCACATGTGACGGCAATGCACGGTTATGATAATTATTACTTTGAAAAATTAAAAGGCTTAATGGCAACAGCCGATATGAATATTGTGACAAATCCACTTATTAATATTACATTACAAGGCAGGTTTGATACTTATCCAAAGCGTCGTGGATTGGCAAGAATACCTGAATTAAATGATGCGGGTATTAATGTGACAATGGCACAAGATTGCGTTATGGATCCGTGGTATAACGCGGGCAAGGCGGATATGTTTGAAGTATTATTAATGGGTTCACATGTTGCACATATGAATGCACCATCACAAATTGAACAATGTTTTGATATGATTACCAAGAACCCAGCCAAAGTAATGGGTATTGAAAAATATGGTATTGAAAAAGGTTGCAATGGCGACTTAGTTATCTTAAATGCAGATAGCATTTTTGAAGCGGTTCGTTTAAAGGCGGAAAGATTATTTGTAATACGCCGTGGTAAAGTTGTGGCAACTTCACAACCGTCAAAAACAACCCTTGATATTGCAGGGGAAAAACATATAATTGATTTCAAAAGGAAGAATGTAAAATGAATAAAGTAATCGAAGTAAACCACCCATTGGTAAAACACAAATTAACAATTATGCGTGACAAAAAAACCTCAACAAGGGAATTTCGTCAACTAGCGGGTGAAATTACAGGTCTTCTTACTTTTGAAGCGACAAAACATTTTGAAACACAAGAGGTTGATGTTGAAACGCCAGTATGCCCAACTAAACAGGAAAAATGTTCTGGTAAAAAACCAGCGGTAATTTCAATCTTGCGTGCGGGTAATGGTATGCTTGATGGTATGTTATCTGTTATGCCATCGGCGCGTGTTGGATTTGTTGGTTTGGAAAGGGACGAAGAAACATTAGTCCCAAGACAGTATTATTACAAAGTTCCACAACATATGAATGAACGCCACGCAATTATTGTTGACCCAATGCTTGCAACGGGTGGTTCGGCAATTTCAACACTGGATTTACTTGCAAAAGAAAATCCAAAGTCTATGGTTTTTGTATGTCTTGTTGCTGCACCAAAAGGTATTGAAGCATTACAAAAAGCACACCCAGATGTGACAATCGTTGCTGCAGCAATTGATGAAAAGTTAAATGAAAATGGCTACATCGTTCCAGGTCTTGGCGATGCAGGCGATCGTATTTTTGGTACATTATAAAAGAAAAGGAATGGAAAATAAAATGACAATATCTGCCGATATATTAAATGACGCTAAATCTTGGTGCTATGAAGAAGCAAAGAAAGTAGTCAAACGCATCGGTGGAAAGACACCTGAAAAAGGTTATGTTTTATTCCAAACTGGTTATGGTCCATCGGGCTTACCGCACATTGGTACATTTGGTGAAGTTTGCCGTACAACAATGGTAATGAATGCATTTAAGCAATTAACAAACAATGAAATACCAACAAAAATTATTTGTTTTTCTGATGATATGGATGGTTTCCGTAAAGTTCCAGAAAATGTTCCAAATGGTGAAGAACTTGCAAAATATTTAAATAAACCATTAACAAAAGTAATGGACCCATTCGGTTGTTGTGAAGGCTTCGCTCAACACAATAATAAATTGTTATGTGAATTCCTAGACAGCTTTGAATTTGAATATGAATTTGCATCTTCAACTGAATACTACACAAGCGGTAAATTTGACGAAGCATTAATTAAGTTGCTTGAAAATTATGACAAAGTACAAAACATTATGCTTCCAACATTGGGTGAAGAACGCCGTGCAACATACAGCCCGTTCTTACCAATTTGCCCTGAAAGTGGAAATGTATTACAAGTACCAGTTATTAAAACTGATGTGGCAAACCATACAATTGTTTACAAACGTGAAGACGGTGTGGAAGTTGAAACAAAGGTAACGGGCGGTGCGTGTAAATTACAATGGAAACCAGATTGGGCACTTCGTTGGTATGCACTTGATGTTGATTATGAAATGTGTGGTAAAGATTTAAAACCAAGCGTTGATGTAAGTTCGGCAATTACAAAAGTTCTTGGTGGTAAAGCCCCTGAAAACTTAGTATACGAATTATTCCTTGATGAAGAAGGTGGTAAAATTTCAAAATCAAAAGGTAATGGTCTTGCGATTGAAGAATGGCTTAAATATGCACCACAAGAATCATTATCATTATTTATGTATCAAAAACCAAAGACAGCAAAGAAATTATACTTTGATGTAATTCCAAAGGCGATGGACGAATATCTTACTTGGGTGGAAAAATATCCAACACAAGAAGACAAAGAAAAAGCGGACAACCCAGCCCACCACATTCACGGGGGCAATGTTCCAAACAATCAATCACCAGTGTCATTTGCATTGTTATTAAACCTTGCCGGTGCGGCAAACGCATCAGATGCGGATGTAATGTGGGGCTTTATTTCTAGGTACGCACCAGAAGCAAGCCCAGAAAAAAATCCAAAGCTGGCACAAATGGTTGAATACGCAATTCGTTATTATCAAGATTTCGTTAAACCGAAAAAAGAATACCGTCCAATGACTGACGAAGAACGCCCACAATTTGAAGCCTTAAAGAAAACCCTTGAAGGTATGAAAGATTGCAAAGACGGTTCTGAATTACAAACCGCTGTATTCAGCGTCGGTAAAGAATTCGGCTATGAAAAACTTGGCGAATGGTTCAGTACAATTTACCAAGTATTATTAGGTCAAAAACAAGGTCCTAGAATGGGAAGTTTTATATCGCTATATGGTGTTGAAGAAACTATTGCCCTAATAGACAGCAAATTTTAATTTAAAAACAATTTTAATTGACTAATATATGCAAAAGGAAATGCTAAACTACTTATTGTAGTCGTCGCATTTCCTTTTTTTATCTTAGCCTAATTAAAATTGTTTTAGTTGTAAGGTGAAACTTGATTCTTGACTCGTTAAAATCTACTTTTAGTTATTTAATAATAAAAACTTTTTAAATTAGATTATTCATCTTTTCATTTAATTAATATAATAAAAACTTTTTAAATTAGATTGGAATCTAAAAATTAATTAAAAAAGATTTTTATGGCGGTGTATTGAACCCCTTTGAGTTCGAATCCTCTACACTCACCATTGAGTTGCAACAAATAATCGCCCTGAAAACAATAGAAAGCAAGTTTTATGTTGCAACACCTTGTGCTGCTTTGATTTCCGCTCTTGGCATGACTTCAATCATAGTGATGGAAGTACCGTACCAAACGCGGGTTCGAATCCCTGTTTGGGATTCATTGGACACGCTATTGATTCCACGGCATCTTCGCCATGAGTTTGGCAAGGCCGCACCAGCCAGTCAGTCCGGCATTGGTTAAGCCCGCGCCGAAGAAGGCTGCGCCAAGCGCAAAAGCAGGATGCACAAAATAGCCAAGCAGTCCGAATGTAAGGACTGACAGGCCAATGGTCAGTTGTACCTGACGATCCAGTGGCAATATCTTCTTGCCGCTGCTTTCTGTTGGAAGTCCGGCCTGCTGCCATGCTTCAATACCACCTTCGATATTATAGACTTCCAGTGCCTCTTTTTCTGCCATCAGCTTTTGGCAAGCGTTACTGCCGCGCATCCCTTTCTGACAGTGGATCAGGATTTTCTTATCCGTGTTCGGAATGCCACTACAGCAAATCGAGCCAACAGGGTGTAATGCCGCACCTGCAATCTTTTGCGAGGCATGTTCGGCGGGTTCGCGCACATCAATCAAAATGGCTTCATTATTATCCAGCCATTGTTTGGCAGTGTGTACATCAATGTTTTGAACTGTCATTATAATACCTTATGGTTTTGCTAAATTATTCCCTGCAGTAAATGAGATAAAGCGTTGATAATATTGCACCCACTTCGTGGCTGCCTATGCGATAATATACTTGTTGCCCACGCTTATCGGAAATCACCAGATCATTTTCTCGCATTTTAGCAAGATGTTGTGATAATGCTGAATGCGATAACCCAACTAAATCAGCGAGTTCACCAACTGTTTGCTCTGACTTTACCAAATGGCACAGAATCATAAGACGCTTAGCATTTGCCAGCGATTTAAGCATAGCCTCTGCCTTGGTAGCATTGCGCACCATAACGGCAAGACTGTCATGTGAATGTGGTGGTTTCATATTGACATCGTATCAGCAATTGCTAAAATAGTCAAGAGTTATTACAACGAACAACACAGAGGTAAAT
>JBMZFW010000040.1:0-10670 GCA_049615605.1 Alphaproteobacteria bacterium
GCATCTTCAATTTTATTAAGTTCCAGTGTAAAGAATAAACCGCTTGATGAAACAGACCTAGCCGTATCCATCATATTTTGGAAAAATGTGCCAACTTCTGTATCCAATGAATTAACCGCGTGTAAAAGCGATGCATAAGATATTATTTTTGATAATTTTTCAGATGTTTGTTCGTATGTTTTTATACATTTATACAGTTCATCACCGCTAAGCGTTGCAATTTTGCCTTTGTATTGTTTTTCAAACTCAGACATTTGCGATTGAATATCAGCAATATCGTTGGTAATAGTTGTATCTTCTTTGCTTTGGTATAAATCAGATAAATCCCACTGTGGTAATGCCGATGAAGTCATTTTTAATCCTAAAAAAATATATTTTAATTGCTTAAACGAATATTGATATATATAATAATGTAATCGTACTAAAAAGTATACAAACAATATATAAAAAAACATTTGATTTTTCAAATAAATAAAGAAAAAATGATGAAAAGATTTATAGCAATAATATTTAGTTTATGTTTTATGATAAAAGGAGCAAACGCAATGGAAAAATTAGATTTAGAAAACACATTATTTCTAGACTTAAAAAATGGCAGAGTGGTAATCAAACTTGAACCTGATTACGCACCAATGCACGTAAAAAGAATTAAGGAACTAGTTCGCAGTGGTTTCTATGACGGTATTGTATTCCACCGTGTAATTGCGGGCTTTATGGCACAAACTGGCGACCCAACTGGTACTGGTATGGGCGGAAGCGGAAAAAACATAAAATCTGAATTTAATGTTCTTCCACATACCCGTGGTGCCGTATCAATGGCACGCGCCCAAGATCCAAACAGTGCAGACAGTCAATTCTTTATCGTATTTGACGATGCAACATTCCTTGACCGTCAATATACTGTATGGGGTTATGTGGTTGAAGGTATGGAATTTATTGATAAAATCAAAAAAGGTTCTGAATCTGAAAATGGTATGGGCATTAAAAATCCAGACAAGATTATCAAAATGTCTGTAGCGGCTGATGTAAAAGGTGCTTCTTCTAAAAAGAAAACTAAGAAATCAAAAGCGAAAAAGGCTGTGGCGAAAAAGACTACAACGAAAAAGGTTGCGAAAAAATCAACTGCTAAGAAAGTAGCAAAGAAACCAACAGCTAAGAAAACAGCGCCTAAAAAGGCAGTTAAGAAATCTGCACCTAAGAAGACAACGGCGAAAAAGGCTACTGCTAAAAAAGTGGTTGCAAAAAAACCTGTGGCTAAAAAGACTGTTAAAAAAGCACCTGCTAAAAAGGTAGCAGCGAAAAAAGTTGTTAAGAAAGCAGTGGCGAAAAAGGTTGCAAAGAAAACAACTGCTAAAAAAGCGGTAGCAAAAAAGCCAACGGTTAAAAAGGTTGCAAAGAAAACTGCACCTAAGAAAGCAACAAAAAAAGTAGCTAAAAAAACAGCGGTTAAAAAGCCTGTTAAAAAAGCACCTGCTAAAAAAGTTGCGAAAAAAGCAGTTAAGAAAAAATCTAAAAAATCATAATGGATAAAATTAATCATTATATGACACAGGCGATTGAACTTGCAAAAAAAGCAAGTTCTTTGGACGAAGTTCCAATTGGCTGTGTCATTGTTCATAATGATGAAATTATCGCATCTTCACACAACTTGGTGGAAACTGATAACAACGCAACACAGCACGCGGAAATAATTGCCATAAATGAAGCAATGACAAAGTTAAATGACAAAAGATTAACTGATTGTGATATATATGTGACAATGGAACCGTGTGTAATGTGTGCGGGTGCAATTGCCCACGCTAGGTTTAACAAAGTAATCTTTGGTTGTTATGACCCAAAAGGTGGCGGTGTTGAACACGGGGCAAAGGTATTTGAATTGGAAACAACACATCACAAGCCAACGGTTGTTGGTGGTGTATGTGAAGACGAATGTAAGGAATTAGTGCAAAGCTTTTTTGCGGGATTAAGATAATGAGCGATATTAAAGAAGTTGATACAAATAATGATATGCGATTGGCAAAACGAATTGCCCGTTCGGGTGTATGTTCACGCCGTGATGCAGAAGTCTTAATTACAGAAGGCAAAGTAAAGGTAAATGGCAAAGTTGTTGATAATCCAGCAACAAATGTTTCAATCAAAGACAAAATAATTGTTGAAGATAACCCACTTCCAGATATGGAAGCTTTAAGATTATGGTTATACCATAAACCAGTGGGATACATCACAACAAGCCGTGATGAATTGGGACGTAAAACAATCTATGACAATATGCCAGATGGTATGCCAAGGGTAATTACCGTTGGTCGCCTTGATTTAAATTCAGAAGGCTTATTATTGTTAACAAATGATGGGGATTTTGCCCGTTCATTGGAATTGCCAAACAATGGTTGGAAACGCACATACAAAGTACGCGTTCACGGTCGTATCAGCAAAAATAAATTAGCATCGCTAGAAAAAGGTATTACCATTGATGGTATTAAATATGGCAGTATCGCTGCGGAAATAATCGGCGAACAAACGGCAAGTAATGTTTGGGTGCAAATTACCCTTAACGAAGGTAAAAACCGTGAAATTAGACGCGTTATGGAACACCTTGGTTATAAGGTAAGCCGTTTAATGCGTGTGTCGTATGGTCCATTTAATTTATCAACCCTTAAAAAAGGTGAAGTCCGTGAAGTAACATCTGGGCAAATCCGTCAAAAAGTAATGGGGGAAAAACCAAAGAAATCTTGGGCAAAAGCCAAGCCAAAAAAGAACCGCCCGAACAGTAAAAAACCTTATACACAAAAACCTAAGGCAAAAAAATCTTCGGCTAAAAAATCAACACCTGTAAAATCAAGGGTTAAAAAATAAATTTAATTATAAAAATATAAATTGATTTTAATGGTCAAATACCAAGTATTTGTGAGCGACTACGACAAGTAGTCATAGAGCGAACAAATGCGAAGTGTAGTTGACCATTAAAATCAATTTACCTCTCAAATAACTTTTCTATGTCAGATAATGACAGTTTTAGATATGTTGGACGACCGTGATTACATTGCCCCGCCGATGGCGTTTTTTCCATCTGTCTTAATAAATCATTCATCTCAGCTGTGTTTAGGCTTCTTCCCGTGCGGACTGATGAATGGCACGCAATGGTTGCACAAATATAATCAAGTTTCTTTTCAAGGGTTGTTGTGTTGTCCATTTCCAATATTTCCCCTGCGATATCATTTAATAATGACTTAACATCAACTTCACCCAAAAGTGCCGGTGTTTCACGCACATTTATTGCGTCTTCGTCAAAGCTGTCAAATACAAGACCTAGTTGTTTTAAATTATCGTTAAATTCCATAAGTGCGGAAACTTTTTCTTCGCTTAATTCAATTACTTCTGGCAATAGCAATATTTGCGTTGCAATGTTTTCTTTGTGATATAATTTTAATTTCTCATAAGTAATTCGTTCATGGGCGGCATGAGCATCAACAATTACAATACCATCGGCATTTTGTGAAATGATATAGTTTTTATGCAGTTGAGTTTTTGCACTGCCCAGTGGAAATTCATTAAAGTTAATTTCCGTATCATCAACTTCATCAATCTTGCTTAATGGGGCAAAACTTTTTTCAATGTAATCTATGCTTGATTGAACTTGGCTTTCATTTAAATTACCCGTATTTGCAAAATTCATTTGTGAATTTTCCACATTACTTTGCACAGATTTTGCAAGCATATCAACCGCTGAATCCGCAATGGTTGACGAAGTGGCAAATCCATTTTTATCAATTGCCCTTCGGATAGATGAAACAATCATTCCCCTTACTAGTGGTGCATCCATAAAACGAACTTCTGATTTTGTTGGATGGACATTTACATCGGTAAAGCGTGGGTTTGTATTAATGAATAAAACCACCATTGGATGGCGACCCGATGGAACAACATCCATAAAGCCCGCACGAATAGCACCAAGAATTTGTTTGTCACGAATTGCACGCCCATTTACAAACATAAATTGGTTGGCATTTGTATTGGTGTTAAGGGTTGGTATACTGGCAAAACCAAATACCTTTACATCGTCCTTAACGCTTTCAATATACATATTATTTTCAATAAAATCTTTGCCAAGTACATCGCCAATTCGCAATAACCTTGCATCGTCCCCTGTGTGTGATTTAAGGTGTAATTTTTCTTTACCATCGCTGTTAAAAATAAATTCAACACCAGCGTGTGATAAACTTATGCGTTTAACAATATCCAATATTGCCATTGCTTCGGCACGGTCGGTCTTTAAAAATTTTAATCGTGCGGGAACCGCATAAAATAAGTCTTTTATAACAATTGTTGTTCCAACTTCGCCACTGGTTGGTTTAATTGGCGATACATCGCCACCATCAACATTTATTTCCCACGCATTATCATCATCTTGCTTGCGAGTTGTGATATTCATTCGTGATACGGAACCAATACTTGCAAGTGCTTCACCCCTGAAACCCATTGTGGAAATAAAGAATAAATCATCGTCTGGTAATTTTGATGTGGCGTGTCTTTGTACGGATAATTCCAAATCATCTTTACCCATACCACAGCCATTATCCGCAACTTGAATAAAGTTTTTACCGCCATCACGGATTATTACTTCAATCTTTGTTGCACCTGCATCAATGGAATTTTCAATCAGTTCTTTGATTGCCCCGCTTGGGCGGTCAATAACTTCACCCGCAGCGATACGATTAACAAGACTGCTTGGTAATAAACGAATTGTCATAGTGGGAATTCCTTACATATTTTCCAGTAAAGAACGGGTGATTTTTTTACCCTTTTCAACCGCAGGCTGGTCAAATGGATTTACATCAAGCAGATACGCAGAAAATACAGTTTCAAGAATATAGTGCATCATTAACGCACCCATATTTGCCACATCTGTATCTTGCATTGAAATTAATCTAGTCGGGCAACCGCTTTCATACAAGCTTTGGTATGTTGCCATACACGATGCGTCCGTTAAATCAATTAATGAACGCCCCCTTATGTATTCCATATCCATACAATCAAGATATTCATCGGTAATGTTTACCGTTTTTACATCTTGTTCTGTTCTTAACACTGTAAAGAATTTATCCTTTGGACCATCAAGCCATAATTGTAATTGACTGTGTTGGTCAACCGGACCAATGGCATAAGTCGGGCTTGAACCTTTACCATTTTTACCAAGGCTTTCCGCCCATAGCTGACGATACCAACGGGTTAATGAACCAAGACGATCTGAATAAGCCAGTAATACTGAATTATTAATATCTTTATCCATTAATCCAACTTGAATTGCTGAACCAATGGCTGGGGCAACATCTTTAATATCACTATTAAGTGCATCATTTAATACATCGTTTGCACCACGGCGAAATTGTTCTGCCGATAAACCAACCAACATTGCAGGCAACAAGCCAACAACGGAAAATACACTGTACCTGCCACCAATATTTGTATCGTGATCAATAACATTAATGTTGTGGGTGTTTGCCAATTTGCGAAGTGGATTATCGCCCGCTTCACAAATAATTGTAATTACATCTTTTAATTTTTCATCGCCGATGGCTTTTCTGAAATTTGGAATAATGCTTAAAAATTGCATTATGGTTTCAACAGTACCACCAGATTTTGAAATAACGATACATCCCGCATTTTTAAAATTAATGCGTGAGAATACTTTTTCATAAGTATATGGTGCGATATTGGTAATTACATGTAAGTTTGGATACCCCATACCTTTGGTAATTTTAGATATTTGATTTAATGCTTCCGCCCCCAATGAAGAACCACCCGTACCAAATACAATTACATCATCAAATTCACGATATTTTTCAGCAATTTCTTTTAATTGGGTAATATCATCTGTTTCACCAGTAATATTTAAATATCTAGCCCCGTCGGCTTTATCTTTTTTAAGTTTTTCTTGCCCTTGCTTTAATTTTCCCATTAAGGTTTCAAAGGCTGAAGTTTCAATACCAGATCCACCAATCGTATCAGAAAAGCAATTTCCGTATTCTTGGGTGTAATATTGATTAGTATTTTTTAAAGTCATTATTAGTCACTAAAAAGTTCGTCAACACCAGATTTTGTGTTACGAACATTAACCATTGGCGTTTCACCTTCGGTTAATGATTTACCTTTTGCAATGTTATTTGAAATTCTTTCAGATTCCTTTTTGATATTTACAACAACGGCACTACCTTGTGGGTTTCTTAATTGTTGTTTAATATCGCTATCTGATTTTTTGATTTTAAATGCTTTAAGCACGCTTCCATCTAAAGAAGAATCTTCACCAATATCTGTGTTGATACTAGATACAATTTGACGAGAATCCGCATAACCAAGTGAAGATTTGCTGTCGTCTGGATTAACAAGAACAAGTTTTTTTGGAATAACAAGTGGTTTGTATTTCACAAGTGATAATTCATCAGGTCTGTTGCGTTCTGCACAACCCGCCAAAATCAAAGCCAATGATGATATTAAAGCAATATTTTTTATTTTCATTTTTCACAAATTCCAAAGTGTTTTATTTTTAATTAATATTTAAATGTATATTACACTTTTTTAATGGTTTTAGCAAACATATCTTGGAAAAATATTAACACCACACCGCTGAAAATTAATATGTCCGCAACATTAAAAGTTGGAAAGTAATATTTATCATAAGAAACACTAATAAAATCAACCACACCGCCAATTGCCATACGGTCAATTAAATTACCAATTGCCCCACCTAAAATCATAGAAAGTCCCGTGGAAGTTAAATATTGGCTTGTCTTTTTCAACCAAATAACAAGCCCCAAAATGATAGCACCAGTTAACAAAATAATTGGCAACTGATTATCATTGGAAAACATTGAAAAGCTTACACCTTTGTTTATTGCCACATGTAAATTAATTTCAAATTCACCCAATTCAAATATATTTGTCCCAAACATCTTTTTATAAAAAGTATTTTTAACCCAATATTTACTAAATTGGTCAGCGATAAAAAATAAGCTAGATAAAATTAAAAAAAGATAAAATTGTATACGCATTTAATTTTCCAAATGGATTTTTTTTGCCACATCGCAATCATTGTTAATTGCAGATTTTAATTCTTCAAGTCCAGAAAACTTCTTTTCTTCACGAATAAAATCAATAAACTGGACTGATACATCTTGTTCATAAATATCTTTATCAAAATCAAATAAGTGTACTTCCAATGTTTCTTGCGGATTATCAACGGTTGGACGAATGCCAAAATTTGCAACACCTGAAATCATTTTATCTTCGCCTAAAATATTTAATTTAACCGCATACACACCATATTTTGGACGAATTGTATATTTATCAAGTTTAATATTTGCCGTTGGAAAACCAATTGTTGCACCAAGCTGTTGCCCCTTTGATACCGTTCCTGTTATTTCAAAATTTCTGCCCAATTGTGAATTAACCTTTTTTATATCACCAGATTTAATATGCGTGCGAACAGTTGTTGATGCAAGGGTTGAACCGTCACTATCAATTACCTCATCAATAATTAAAGTTTCAAATGCGTTATTGGTTTTAAGGGTGTCAATATTACCGTCACGCCCCTTGCCAAATTTAAAATCGTATCCCGCAACAACCACACTTGCACCAATTCCATCAATAAGTATATTTTGCATAAATTCATTTGATGTCATATCCTTGACCTTTTCAAAATCAAGTGCAACCACATCATTTGCACCCAAATCTTTCATATACTTTGTTTTAAGTTGTAATGAAGTAATTGTAAATGGCTGGCTATCAGTTAAAAAATAATACTTTGGGTGAAGTGCAAAGGTTAATATAACAAGTGGTTTATTTTTATCATCAGCCATCTTTTTTGCATTAATAACAAGTTCTTGGTGCCCCAAATGAACACCGTCAAAATTACCAAGCACCACCACACAATTTTTTAAATCGTCTGGATATTTATTTAAATCAGTAATTGGTTTGTTTTCCGCCATAGCCTTAAACTTTAATTGTTATTTTGAAATCACATTATAACAACATTTTATAATAAAAAAAAGGGGTAATAAATACCCCTTTTAATTATTCCAATTCAATTAATAAATCGTGGGCGGAAACCGTATCGCCTGGCTGAATATGAACTGCTTTTACAACCCCGTCTGCTTCTGATGATACAGCTGTTTGCATTTTCATTGCTTCCAGTGATAATAGCGCTTCGCCTTTGTGAACCTTTTGTCCCACCGCAACATCAACTGTTACCACCATACCTGGCATTGGTGCTGGAATATGCTTCATATTACCATCTTCGGCTTTTGGATTAACCTTAATATCACCAGCTTTTGATTTATCAATAACCTTAACAATGCGTGGCTGACCATTGATTTCAAAGAATACTTCACGCATACCTTCTTTATCAGTATCACCGATTGTTAAGAATTTAACGATAATTGTTTTACCCTTTTCAATTTCAATATTAATTTCTTCGCCTTGTTCCATACCATAAAAGAAGTTATATGTTGGAATAGCATCAACATTGGCATATTTTTTATTAACTTTTGCATAATCTTCAAATACTTTTGGATACATAATATATGATGCAAGTTCATTTTCGCTCATTTTGCGACGGATTAATTTTTCCGCTTCACTTAAAGTTTTCTTTAAGTCCATATCGCCAACAATTTCACCATAGCGTTTTGTCATTGGCTTTTCGCCTTTAAGAACTTTGTCTTGAATGTTTTTCGGGAAACCATCTTTTGGTATACCAAGTTCCCCGCGCATCATCTGCACCACAGATTCAGGGAAAGCAATTTCCTTATTCGGATCAAGAACATCTTCCACAGTCAAGTTTGATGTAACCATCATAATTGCCATATCACCAACAACTTTTGACGATGGTGTTACCTTTACAATGTCACCAAACATTTCATTTACTTTGGCATACATTTGTGCAACTAAATGCCAACGGTCATCGCCAATACCAAGTGAAGATGCCTGTTCTTTTAAATTGGTAAATTGACCACCTGGCATTTCGTGTAAGTAAACTTCACTAGCACCAGATTTATTGTCCGCTTCAAATCCTTGGTAAAGACGGCGAACTTGCCCCCAATAACCAGACGCTTCACGAATTGTTTCAACATTAAGACCAGTTTCCATATCTGTATTGTTTAAGCCTTCTACAATTGAACCAAGTGCTGGTTGTGATGTAAGACCGCTCATACTATCCATTGCACAATCAACAACATCAACGCCTGCCTCTATGGCATTAAAGTATGTGGCACCAGCGACACCAGATGTATCATGGGTGTGTAAGTGGATTGGCATATCAACTTCATCTTTAATTGCCTTAATTAACACTTTGGTTTGGTGTGGTTTTAACAGACCTGCCATATCTTTTAATGCAATGATATGGGTACCCATTTTTTCCATCTCTTTTGCCATGTTAACATAGTAATCAAGATTATATTTATCACGCGTCTTATCAAATATATCACCCGTATAACAAATTGTACCTTCACAAACTTTGCCAGTTTCAAGAACCATATCAATGGCAACCTTCATATTGTCTGTCCAATTTAAACTGTCAAACACACGGAATATATCAAGCCCCGTATCAGCAGTGCGTTCAATAAAATACTTAACCGCATTATCAGGGTAATTTGCATACCCCACCGCATTTGATGCACGAAGCAACATTTGCAACATTTGGTTTGGCATCTTTTCACGCAAGCTTTCCAATCGGTGCCATGGGCATTCATTTAAGAAACGCATTGCCACATCAAATGTCGCACCGCCCCAACATTCAACTGAAAATAAATCATTCATTTTATGTGCATAATATGGAGCTATTTTTTCAAGGTCATAAGTTCTGAACCTTGTGGCAAGTAATGATTGGTGGGCATCACGCATTGTTGTATCGGTTATCATTGGTTTTTTATTATTCTTTAACCAATCTGCTAGACCAGATGCACCTTTTTCTAAGAATATGTCCCTTGTGCCTTTTGGTATGTCTTTAAACTTATCATATTCTGGCAATACTGGTTGTTTAATAATGTTGCTGTCTACAATTGGACGGGACGCAACTTCTTTATTACCATTTACCATTACATCACCAATGAAACTAAGTAATCTTGTTCCCGTATCACGACGCTTTGGAAAGTCAAATAATTCAGGGGTCTGGTCAATAAACTTAGTCGTATATTCACAGCTTAAGAATTTAGGGTGCTGTAATAATTGCGTTAAGAATTGTAAGTTCGTTGCAACACCACGAATACGGAATTCATCCAATGCGCGTTTCATTCGCACAATTGCTTCATCCGGTGTTGGTGCAAATGCGGTAATTTTTACCAACATTGAATCATAAAATGGTGTGATTTGTGCACCTGAATAAGCCGTACCACCATCAAGACGAATACCAAAACCCGTTGCACTTCGGTATGCATTAATACGACCGTAATCTGGAATAAAATTATTTTCTGGGTTTTCAGTTGTCAAGCGACACTGCAGTGCGTGACCATTCATTGTAATATTTTTTTGTTCTGG
This sequence comes from Alphaproteobacteria bacterium, assembly GCA_049615605.1. Classification (GTDB taxonomy): domain Bacteria; phylum Pseudomonadota; class Alphaproteobacteria; order JAQWUY01; family JAQWUY01; genus JAQWUY01. Next base: position 10,525 of record JBMZFW010000040.1, read on the forward strand.
GACTGGGCAATCAGCCATGCCAATTTCCGCACCAAGGGCAATTAATATTTGTGATTTAACAATATCAATACCTGTGATTACTTCGGTTACAGTGTGTTCTACTTGGATTCTTGGGTTTACTTCAATAAAGTAAAATTCACTTGTTG
>JBMZFW010000041.1:0-10538 GCA_049615605.1 Alphaproteobacteria bacterium
TTTAATATCATTATCACTTACCGCCTTTGGAATTGATTCACCGATTTTTGGCAGTTTTATTATTTGAACTTTTTCATTTTTAATATCGTAATATTTTTCCAACCAATTATAAAAAGTTCTTATTACTGATAATTTTCTAGCCACAGTTGATGCAATAAGCCCGTCCATTTGCAATTCAGCTAAATAAGAACGAATGTCTTGGTGGGTAATATCTTTTAAGTGGTTTTCTGTTATTTCTTCGCCATAATGCTTCGTACAAAATGAAAAGAACGCATACAAATCGTGTGTGTATGAACCTATCGTGTTTTTTGCATAACCTTTATTGTGTTCAAGATAATTAAGGAATTCTTCACAGTATTCTTTTAATTTATGGCTTATGATAAAACTAGCCATCGTCTTACTATGTAACCCAGTGCTTGGCATAAGAATACGATTGAATCACTGCCATAACTTTTGTCAAATAAACCTTCTGCCGACACACCAAATGCAACCATCGCATCTGGCTTATTTTCACCAAGTGGCAAACGAACAAGGGTGTATGAATTAACAAGCCCTTCTTTCATACCAAAGACTTTGCTTGAACCATTTGATTCAACAAATACATCATCATTACCCAAATATTTATCCACATCACCATCATTTAAAAACACCATTCCCCTTAATGGGATTGTGTCAACTAAATCCGTTTCAATGGCAATAACAATAACATCAATATCAAGTAACATTGCCCAATCACGATAAACAACATCAAGCAATTGTCCCATATTTTCCGATGCAAGGGCTGTTAATATACAATCTTGGATACGGCTGAATGTGGCAAAGTTTGCTTTACCTAAATCAATTAAAGCTTTCTTTTCCAATTGGTCTTGTTTTGAATTTTCACGCAAGCGTTCAAACATTACACTTTGAAAATCAAGTACACTTTCGCCCTTATCGGGGATAAGTTCCGCACCCTTTCGTTCCCAAAAGTTTGGATTTGATTTTAGATATTCTAAAACCTTATCGTCATCAATGTTTGTTTCGTCTTTTGTTTTATCAGTCATTATAAAATGCTTTGTCCCGTTTCCGCCCAATCTTTTTCAAATGCTTCAAGACCAAGGTCTGTGTATGGGTGTTTGTATAATTGGCTAAATACCGCAGGTGGAATTGTAATTACATCCGCACCGATTTTTGATGCTTGTAATACATGGTTTGGGTGGCGGGCTGATGCAACAAGGACTTCTGTTGTAAAGTCATAGTTGTCATAAACATTGCAAATGTCTTCAATTAATTCCATACCTTCTAAACCATAATCATCGTGTCTGCCAACGAATGGGGAAATATATCTTGCACCCGACTTTGCCGCAAGTAATGCTTGGTTGGCTGAAAAGCAAAGTGTCACATTAACATCAACACCATTATCAGATAAGTTTTTACAAGTCTTTAAACCATCAACAGTTAACGGAACTTTAATTGCAATGTTATCGCCAAGCGTTAAAAGCTTTTCCGCTTCTTTCATCATTGTTTCATGGTCAAGACTAACACATTCGGCTGATACAGGGCGATCACCAAGGATTGTTGAAATTTCTTTTATTACTTCTAAGAAGTCCAGACCAGATTTAGCAATGATACTTGGGTTGGTTGTAACACCATCAAGCATACCTGTTTTGTCAATCTCTGTAATTGCGTCAATATTTGCTGAATCAATAAAAAATTTCATTTGTTTATTCCTTAAATTTTATGTTTGTATTATAGATACAATCATATAACAATTTGGAATAAATTAAAAGTCCCTGCTTATATAAAATTCAATACTATCTTTGTATGGGAAATATCCGCCATATTCCGTATCTTTTCCCCCTGAAACAGTCATAATGTTTACCCCAAACACTGCATCTTCAAAACCAAGGTATTTATACTTTGCCTGCCACATGGCTGATTTATCCATACTGAATGTGGACATAAGGGTAATATTATGCTTTTCATTAAAAGTTTTTTCACCGCGGACTAATAAATATTTTTGTCTTAAGCCATTTTGATTTAATAATTTACTGTCCCACATAAGGTTGGGATTTTTAAGCGGTGTTTGTGCCCCTGTTATTTTTGCATGATTGTTAACCATTTGTTTATATGTGTTCCACTGTGCATTATTCATACCGCTTTTATCATAAGAAAATTCCGTGATAAACATATAATTATTATCAGTCGTATATTGCATACCAATTACAGAATGATGATAAGTCTTGCCATCATTTGTTCTGTATGATGATACGGGATCTGAATTTGCCACATAATTAACATTATTGTTAAGAACCCCTTTGTGAACCCCACGAACTGTACCTTTGCGAATAAGGGTTGATGTATAAACGGACATATTATCATTTACAATTTGACGGTACGAACCACCATAACCAACATTACCCACATTCATTTTGTGAACAATAAGGCTAATATCTGTATTTTCATTTAAAGATTTTGCATATCTTAATGCCATATGATTATAACCTTTTACATTAACAGGGTCTTTGTTTTGTTTTTCACGGTCAATACCATAATAAACATTAATTTCCCCATCATCTGTTAAATAATTATATGTAATTCCATATATACCAGAACCTTGCCTTTTTGCATTACTTATACTGATTTTTTTATTGTATGGTGTCATAATTGACATTGGGGCAAAGCCAAGACCAACCTGCCAATTTTCAGAATACTTACCAATGCGAAAGTTTGAATTATCACTTAAATCATGGTCAAGGTATAATTCTTTTATATCAAGTCTGGAATACCTGTTTTTATTTTGATTTTTATTGGCGTTTTCTTTGCCAAAAACAAAATTAACATCATAGGTCACCTTATTATCAAGGCTACCGAACCAACCTATTTTATTTTCTTGTGTTTTTGTTGCTGTATAATTTTGTGCAATATTATTGTCATTCCATATACCAGATAATTTTTTCTTATTATATGAACTTACAATATAATTATCCCCCGCATAAGCAGTACCAGTAAACAAGCCAAACAAAACAACTTTTTTAAACATATTAATTTATATTACCTTTCATACCCTTTGGTGTAAGTAATCTTTTCTTAAGTTTTTTAGGTTTAGTTGAATGAATCTTAATAACTGTTTTTGTATTTTTTGAATTTGGTTTTCTAAATTCAATAGACTTAATGTTATTACCAGTTGTATTGTATTTTAATTTTTTAAACAATTTACCACTTTTTAAATAAACATCCATTTTATGTGGTGCATCATCCTTAACCCACAATACTAATTTATCATAAGTATTTTTTTTCTTAACAGATTTCAATGTCATAACAATGTATCCATTATCATTCTTTTCAGATACAACGCTGTAATCATCGGCGAATTTAAAATTGGTTAAATCACCATACGATGCATTACCCATAAGCCTTTGAATTGGGGTAATACGAACAGGACGGTTTGATTTTTTAGATGCCAAATACATACCACGCTTAATCAACAATAACCTATTGCCTTTTGATGAACCGCTTTTCATTAATACAAGCACATCACCATCTTGATTATAAACAGTGTAATCATTTATCTTTGTTAATTTATCGTTTTTATATTGTTTGATTGATAATTTAATCATGCTATTTTTATGCGGATGGAATTTATTATCCATTTTTTTTAATAAATCAATTCCCGTTTCCGCATTTGCGAATGAAAAAGTAAATAAATTAAATAAAATTAAGATTTTTTTAAACATGGCTTATTTGCTCCACTATTTTTTTCTTTAAAATACTATTGATTGGCATTAATGATGCAAAGATACCAATAACAACCATTGCCAATATAACCACGATTACTGAATCAAGGCTCATCATAATCATTAATGGGTATTCTTGGCTTTTACCCGGCGGTGGTGGCATCATATACTTTGCCTTATTAATAAATATGGAAATACCAACACTTAACACAACTCCAAGTATTGAACCAATAACTGATATTATTGTGCCTTCAGTCATAAAGTTAAAGCGTAAGTTATTTTTGCTTATTCCAAATGAACGCAGTGTACCAATTTCATGCGCCCTTTCCATTACCGATGTATTCATTACATTTGTCACCGACAATAATACAACCATTGCAATAATAATTCCCATAATGCTGAATATATTATAATAAATATTTTGTACTGCTTTGAAGTATGGTTCAACATCCCACCAAGGAACCATCGTCAGCTTATCATTTAATTCACCAACAGATTTTTGGAATTGTGCTGTTCTATCCATTTTCTTTAATTGCACAACCAGTTTTGAAACCCTTTCAGTTCCCATTAATTCTTGGACTAAACCAAGTGGTACTTTAAGGCTTATTTCATCTTTTTCTGGAATACCTGTTGTGTAAATACCCGTCACAGTCACATCAATAGCATTAATTCCACCATCAATTACATTGGCAAGCAATGTTATACCATCACCCACATCAACCCCTAATTTATTGGCAAGCCTTACACCCAATTCAACTTGGTAATTATCGCCATCTTTCATTTTGCGACCTTTTAAATACCTGCCAACGGCATTGCCTGCACGAAGTCTGTTTTCTTTTTTAGATTCAATACCAAGACCAGAAAAGATTGTACTTTTTTCACCAGTTGAAACAACACCATTAAATGAAATTCTTTTTAAGACCTGCTTAACCTTTTTTGTTGCCATAAGTTTTTGTTCTATTTCATTGGCATCTTGTTTTTCAATACCAAATTCCAATGGGTATTCTTCAAAACCATTAACTTTGCGGGTATCAACAACTTGAATATTACCCGTACCACCTTGAATAGTTTGTCTTTTTAATCCCCAGAATGTGGCGTTTAAAAAGCCATAGCTCATTATTAATGCAACACTTGCAATTGCCACTGTTAATATAGCGGTTATTGAACGACGCGAATTCCTTAATACATTTTTAAATGATATTTCAATCCATTTCATCATTACACTAATTCCCCATCACAAATTTTTATAATATTTTTAATATTGCCAAGCAATCTATCATCGTGGGTTGAAAATAAAAATGCTGTTTTTGTTTTTTCATTTAATTCCAACATTAATTCAATTAATGACATTGTGTTTTTTGTATCAAGGCTTGCCGTTGGTTCGTCCGCCAATATTAATTTTGGATTGCCAATTAAAGACCTTGCAATTGATACCCTTTGTTGTTGTCCACCTGATAATTCAGATGGTTTTTTGTGCATTTGGTCGCCAAGACCAACTTGTTCCAGCAAGCTTTCTGCTTGGGCGTATAGTTCAGATTTTGAAATCCCACTGTTATATCCCGCAATAACAATATTTTCCACTGCCGACAAAACTGGTAATAAATTATAGTTTTGAAAAACAAAACCGAATTGTTTTGACAATATATCGTCCATTCTGTGTTCGTCCGAATGATTAACTAATTCCCCATTAATATAATATTCACCCATTGTTGGTGTATCAATTAAACCAATAATGTTTAATAATGTTGACTTACCAGAACCAGATGGTCCATTGATTGCGGAAAAACACCCCTGTTGTATATCAAGGTTAATATTTTTAAGGGCGTAAAATTCCGTATCGCCACTGCCAAATACTTTTGATATGTTTTTAAGGCTAACTATTGTCATAAAACTTATCCCTTATTGCACATCAAATGATATTTCAACTGTGTCTTTGTCAATTTCAAACATTGCTTCGTTAAATGATGCGGGCCCAAATGCACCACGGGCATCGTTGCTGAAACCATACGGTTCTGTTGGCAAGCCAACGATTGGAACTTTGTTTAATTCCCCATCACCATTAATATCGTGGTATGCAACGGCGGCATATTCACCCTTTGGCAAATCATATTCAAACTTAACAACACCAACTTTGGCTTGTTTTGTTCCACCAGCAACTTTGTATTCACCTTTACGGAAGTTATCGGCATTTACCCTGTCAAATATTGCTAGCTTTATAACGCCTTTATCTGTTTCAATATTTTCCACATTAATAATTAATTTTTCTGCAAAGGCTGGTAAAGTAAACATTGCCATTGCACCTGCTAAAATAATTTTTTTCATCATAATCAACTCCTTATTTTTTAAAATATTGATTTAGTTATATTTATATAGTAACTTTTTTTATATGGGTTCAATACTTCGTGAAAAAACGATTTTCTTCGTAAAGGATTTTTTATTTTGAATTACTTTTTTGACTATATAAAGCAAAGATTTCAATCTGATAATAAATTGAAAATCGTAATTCTTATATCCCTTGCTATATCATTAATTATTGGTGGCGTTGGTATAAAAATATATCCAAACTTATTATTAAACATTTCAATTTGGTTGTTGTTTATCTTTGTTCCATCAATGGTTATAACAACATTATCACTGTATTTAGAATTCAAAAACAAAGAAACAATTTTAAATTATATTTTTATTAATTTAATTGGTTTGGTTGTATTGTTTTTAATTGTATCTATGTTTACAACACCGTCAATTAATATGGTAATGACAATTTTATTATTGTTCTTGCTTATTTCTGGAACAATGAATGGTATTCACTTTTTAATCAGACCAAAAAATAAAACAGTTGCACCAATAATGTTAAACATTCCAATGCCAAAGCGTGGGCAATTATGGGCATTACAGGCACAAGACCACTATGTAAACATAATTACATCAAAGGGAAGTCATTTAATTTATATAAAGTTTAACGAAGCTTTAAAACAAACAGGTAATATTGACGGTATACAAATAAGCAGAAGCTATTGGGTTGCAAAAAACGGATTGCAAGATATAATTAAACAAAGTGGTAAAAATATTTGTATTTTAAAAGACGGTACAAAAATTCCAATTGCAAAAAATCACTTAGACAATATAAAAAATAAAAAATGGATTAAATAATGCTAGAAATCATTGCCAATTTATCAATCGCATCACTATTAATTTTAACAAATATATTTATTCACGCTTATGGGTTATCAATTATTTCAAAATTCAGAGATGAATACCTTAGCAACAAACATTCCGCATTTAATATTGGCATTGTTGTAATTGGTATTTTATTCTTGCACACAGTGGAAGTTTGGGAATGGGCATTATTCTATTTTGCTTCTGAATTATTGCCAAACTTTGAAACGGCACTTTATTATTCAACAACAACATACACAACACTTGGTTATGGTGATGTTTTACTTAATCCAAACAATCGTTTAATTGGTGCATTACAATCGGCAATCGGTATCTTGCTTTTCGGGTGGTCGGCTGCGTATATATTTGATTCACTATCCCACATTACACAAAAAAGAAAATAACGATTATACTTCCGCCATTAAGCTTGCATTACCACCAGCAGCGGTCGTATCAATTGAAATTGTTTTTTCCGTACAGAACCTTAACAGGTAATTAGGTCCGCCCGCTTTAAAGCCCGTACCTGATTTACCTTCACCACCGAAAGGTTGTTGCCCAACCATCGCACCGATTTGATTACGGTTAACATAGGCATTACCAACACGCATTCTTGATACAACATAATCAATTGTTTCATCAATACGACTGTGAATACCGAATGTAAGACCATATCCCGTGTTGTTAATTTCATCAATTACCTTATCAAGGTCTTCGTTTTTCCAACGAATGATATGTAAGACTGGACCAAACACTTCGCGTTCAAGAACATTTATGCTGTCAATTTCATACATTACTGGGGCAAAGAATGTACCTTTTTCACAATCCGCATTCATTGGTGTTTCGCCAACTTTTTTCGCTTCTTTATCCATTCTTGCTTTGTGGTTTGTTAATATATCAAGTGCCTTGTTATCAATAACAGGTCCCACATCAGTTGCAGGGTTAATTGGGTCGCCAATGTTTAATTCATTCATTGCACCGCTTAACATTTTAATTAAGTTATCCGCAATATCGTCTTGTACATAAAGAACCCTTGTTGCCGAACATCTTTGTCCCGCCGATTGGAATGCACCTGTGATTAAATCACGGCTTACTTGTTCCAATAATGCTGATGAATCAACAATCATTGCATTTTGACCACCAGTTTCAGCAATAAATGGAATAATGCCATCTGTTCTGCCCGCTAGGGTAATATTAATATGTTGTGCGGTTTCCGTTGAACCAGTAAACGCCACACCAGAAATATTTTTATCTGTTAATAAGGCATCACCAACAACTTTACCATGACCTTGTAATAAACAAATCGCATCTTTTGGCAGACCTGCTTCTAATAATACTTTAACCGCTTCGTATGCAACCAATGGTGTTGTTTCCGCAGGCTTGGCAACAACCGTATTACCCGCCGATAATGCACCGGCAATTTGCCCCATAAAAATTGCCAATGGGAAATTCCACGGACTGATACATAAAAATACACCCCTGCCGTGAAGTTCAAATATATTCTTTTCCCCTGTTGGACCTGGTAATTCAGTTGGTACAAAAATTCGTCTTGCTTCGTTGGCATAATAGCGTAAGAAGTCAACTGCTTCACGCACTTCGGCAATACCATCAAGGATAGTTTTACCCGCCTCTAAACTTGTAAGTTTAATAAAGTCCGCCATTCTTTCTTCAAAAATATCCGCAGTTTTTTCAAGGATTACCGCACGGTCTTCGGCAGATGTTTTTGTCCACGCATTAAAACCTTTTGCAACACTTTCAAGACCTTGCTTTGCGGTCTTTTCATTTACAAAGTGTGCCGTTGCAATTTTTTCATTTGATTGTGGCGATAATACATCAACCTTTTCCCCGTTAATATCAATACCGTCAATTATACTAAACGCATTGGTGTTCAATGAATAATCTTCCATACCTTTTTTAATTGTTTCTAAGTCGTTAATATTTGTCATATCAATACCTTTCGCATTATCACGCCACGATTGTTTATCGTTTTCTGGCTTTGTTATATCTTTGGCATATTGCACTTTTTCGTGTTTTGTAAATCCGTTTTCCAGTGCAACTTCCATTGGGGATTTAACCATATCTTTAATATCAATATCTTCGTCAAAAATACGGTTTACAAATGAACTGTTCGCACCATTTTCAAGAAGTCTGCGAACTAAGTATGGTAATAAATCTTTGTAATTGCCAACTGGTGCATAAATGCGGGTTGGAATTTTCTTTTCCGATTCAGTTACCATTGAATACATATAATCGCCCATACCGTGTAATTTTTGGAATTCATATTTTGCATTTGTTGAATTTTCCGCAATGTTTATCACCGTTGCCACTGAATGGGCATTGTGTGTTGCAAAACATGGATAGATTAAATCATTGTATTTGAATAATTGTTTTGAACAGGCAATGTATGAAACATCAGTGTGTTCTTTGCGGGTAAATACAGGGAAATCGTCCAATCCCATTTCCTGTGCCCTTTTAATTTCCGTATCCCAGTATGCACCTTTAACAAGGCGAACCATCATTTTACGATTATATGATTTACACATACCATATAAATCATCAATTACATATTTTGCACGTTTACCATACGCCTGTACAACAAAGCCAAGACCGTCCCAACCATCAAGTTCCGCGTTTGATAACAACGCATCAACGATATCAAGGGAAACATCTGTTCTGTCCATTTCTTCCGCATCAATGAATAAACCTATATTATATTGCTTTGCCAATTTACAAAGCTTTAACATATCTGGAACAACTTCCGCCATTACACGGTGATGTTCCAACATTTCATAGCGTGGGTGAATTGCGGAAATCTTAACGGAAATACCCGCACGGTCATAAATGTTTTTACCATTTTCCAATGAACCAATGGCGTTTAAGGCTTTTTCATATTCATTGTAATAACGAATTGCATCGTGTTTTGTTAATGCACCTTCACCAAGCATATCATACGAATAACGATAGCCCTTTTGTTCCATTTCGTCTGCACGATTAATAGCAGATTCAATTGTTTCGCCAAGAACAAATTCTTTGCCCAAGATTTTCATCATTTGCCCAACAGCAGTTCTGATTACAGGAAGTGATGTTTTCTTAGTAAGGTCTTTAAATACACCCGCCCAACCTGCATCGTTCATTTTTAATACTTTACCCGTAAGGACAAGCCCCCAAGTTGACGCATTAACAAACCAAGTATAACCATTGCCAGCGTGTGAATAAAAATCACCGCTTTGTAATTTATCTTTGATTAATTTATTTGCTGTATAGCTGTCTGGGATACGAAGTAAACTTTCGGCAAGGCACATAAGAATAATTCCTTCTTTATCAGAAAGTGCATATTCTTGCATTAATGATTGAACGGCTGTAAGTGCAGATTTATTATCCCTTACATTTTGAATTAAATCGCTTGCAAATGATTCAATTTCTTTATTATCGCTGTCATTAAATAATGCTTCGTCATAAAGTTTTTTAACAATGCTAACTTCATCAACCAAGTGATTGTTACGCATATTTTTACGATTATCATTTACAATAAGATTTGGGGTCTTAAACATTTAATTTTTCCCATTAAGGTATAAAGATTTATATAGTGGGATTTATACAATATAATTGATAAAATTTCAAAGGTTTTTTGTATTATTCACAAGACATAAGCCACACATCATAAATTGC
>JBMZFW010000042.1:0-10466 GCA_049615605.1 Alphaproteobacteria bacterium
TGTCATAAGGCATTTATAACAAAGAAATCAATTTAATTAAAGAAAATCATAAATATATTTTATTTATCTTTTGGACCAATCATATTGGCTGGCACAACCCATTCATCAAACTGTTCAGCAGTTAATAGACCAAGTTCAACAGCTGTTTCTTTTAATGTTGAATTGTTTTTGTGTGCCGTCTTTGCAATTAATGCGGCATTGTCATAACCAATATGTGGATTAAGTGCCGTTACAAGCATTAATGATTGGTTCATTAATTCGTTAATCTTGTCTTCGTTTGCTTTAATACCAACAACACAATTATCGGCAAATGACATTGCACCATCCGTTAATAACTTAATTGATTGTAATACATTGTATGCAATCATTGGACGGAATACATTTAATTCAAAGTGTCCGTTTGAACCGCCAACAGTTACGGCAACATTATTACCCATTACTTGCGAAGCAACCATAGTTAAGCTTTCACATTGTGTTGGATTTACCTTACCCGGCATAATTGATGAACCTGGTTCGTTTTCAGGTAATGATAATTCACCCAGACCAGACCTTGGACCCGAACCTAAGAAACGAATATCATTGGCAATTTTCATTACAGAAGTTGCAATTACATTTAATGTGCCCGATACTTCCACCATTGCATCATTGGCACCCAATGATTCAAATTTATTTGGTGCGGTTACAAAATCAAGACCTGTTTCATCAGCCACATTTTTGGCAAACTTTTCAGCAAAGCCTTTGATTGAATTTAAACCCGTACCAACGGCTGTACCACCTTGTGCAAGTTCCAATGCCCTTGGCAGAGTTGTTTTAACCCTTTCAATACCATTTTTAATTTGCTGTACATATCCAGAAAATTCTTGCCCTAATGTAATTGGTGTTGCGTCTTGTGTATGGGTACGACCAATTTTAATAATATCTTTAAATTCATTAGACTTTTTATCCAATGCTTTTTGTAAATGTTCCAATGCAGGAATTAATTTGTTAACCAGTTCTTCGCTTACAGCAATTGAAACAGCCGTTGGAAAAGTATCATTTGACGATTGCCCCATATTCACATGGTCGTTTGGGTGAATTGGATCTTTTGAACCAACAACACCGCCCATAATTTCAATACCACGGTTTGAAATTACTTCGTTTGAATTCATATTTGTTTGTGTACCTGAACCCGTTTGCCATACAACCAATGGGAAATGTTCGTTTAATGAACCTGATATAACTTCATCACTTGCCTTAATAATAGCATCGGCAATATTCTTATCAATAACCCCAAGTTCAAGGTTGGTTTTACAAGCATTCTTTTTTAAGATACCCAAAGCACGAATAAGTGGCGATGGCATTGTTTCCCCACCAATCTTAAAGTTTTGTAATGACCTAGCCGTTTGTGCGCCCCAATACTTATCGTTTGGAACTTGCATTTCACCCATTGTATCTGTTTCAATACGGTTATTTGTCATTTTTTGAGTCCTCTTTTTCTTTTCTGAATTTTGATAAATCAATAACTTCAGTTTCTTGTTTTTTTGTTTCAGTTTTTTCAACTTCTTTCATTTCTGTAATAACATCTTCTTCACCGTACATTGACATATTAAAGTGTAATGAAAATTGTACGCTTGGGTCATTGAAAGATAACAGTGCATCAAATGGAATAACCAATTTCTTTTGCTTATTATTAAAGCTTAATTCCAATGAAAATTTATCGTCATCAACAGCTAAATTCCAAAATTGATTTTGTAATACGATAGTCATATCATACGGATGTTCTTTTTTTAAATCCGCATCAATTTCAACGCCTGCAAAGTCCGTTAAGAAAGTAATGTAAAAATGGTGTTCCCCCGGAAGACCTTCTTTTTCAACAGTTTTAAGACATTTTTTTACAACATCAAGCATTGATTGTTCAATCAATTCGCCATAACCGATATAATCTGACATATTTTTTACTCTTTAAATTTTGTTAGTTGTGATAATAAAATGATATTATTTATAGCCTATAAAATCAACCTTTATATTGATTTTACTTATAGTACTTTGAATAATCCATTGCGATACCATACGATGGGTCGTCTTTTAGAACTTCCACATCACTGCCTGCTTTTTTAAGCAAGTGACGGCAATCATCCGATAAGTGGCGAAGGTGAAGTTTCTTACCTTCTTTGTTATATCGTTCCCACAGACCGTCAATCGCTTCAATTGCTGAATGGTCGGCAACGCGTGAAAATTTAAAATCAATAACCACATCTTTTGGATCATTTTTAACATCAAATAAGTCACGGAACTTTGTTGTTGATGCAAAGAATAATACACCGTGAACTAAATAAATCTTTTTACCTTTTGAATCTTTTACTTCTTCTGCCCAAATTTCACTAGCATTCTTCCATGCAAAAGCAAGTGCCGAAACAATAACACCAACGATTACCGCAATGGCAAGGTCGGTAAATACAGTAACAATTGTAACCAATAATACAACGCCTGCATCAACCCTTGGTATGCGGTGTAAAATCTTAATTGATGACCATGCAAATGTGCCAATTACCACCATAAACATTACACCCGTTAAGGCAGCAAGTGGTATCATTTCAATTAATGGTGATGCAAATAAAATGAATGATAATAATACAAGTGCCGCAACGATACCAGATAACCTTGAACGACCACCTGATTGAATGTTAATCATTGATTGACCAATCATCGCACAACCACCCATACCACCAAAGAAACCCGTCACAAGGTTTGCTGTGCCTTGCCCAATACATTCACGGGCTGTATTACCCTTTGTTTCGGTAATTTCATCAATAAGTGATAATGTTAATAAACTTTCAATTAAACCAATTAATGCAAGTACAACTGCATATGGTAAAATAATTCTTAATGTATCAAGGTTTAAATCAACCATTGGAATATGGAATTCAGGTAAACCACCTGCAATTGATGCCATATCGCCAACTGTTCTTGCGTCAAAGCCAAAACCAACCGCAACACCAAATGTTACCAAGATACCCATTAATGGGGCTGGTAATACTTTTGAAATTTTTGGGAATACATAAATAACCGCCATTGTTAATGCCGTTAAACCAAGCATTGTATATAATTGCGAACCTGCCATCCATTGGCTTGTGCCATCGGCACCTGTTACTTTAAATTGTCCCATTTGTGCAAGGAAAATTACAATCGCAAGACCATTTACAAAGCCAAGCATTACTGGGTGTGGAACAAGGCGGATAAATTTACCCAATTTAAACACCCCTGCTAATATTTGCAAGATACCCATTAACACAACCGTTGCGAATAAATATTCAACACCGTGTATTGCAACCAATGAAACCATTACAACGGCTAAGGCACCAGTTGCACCAGAAATCATACCAGGGCGTCCACCAACAACCGATGTAACCAAACCAACGATAAATGCTGCATATAAACCAACCAATGGTTGAACGCCAGCAACGAATGCAAAGGCAACGGCCTCTGGCACCAATGCAAGGGCAACAGTTAATCCAGATAATATATCCGCTTTTGAAGTTTTTGGGGTTTTACTTACGATTGTTGTTAACATATTTTTGTCCTTATAAATTATATATATTTTTAGGACTTTATAAATAAAATTACCTAAATAAGCAAGTATGTTATTTTTTTCTGTCTTGTAATAATGCGGTTGTATCCACATCATAGGTAAATTTGTCTTTATTACCCGCACCCATTTGCTTAAAAATATTTAACATTTGGGCAATATGGTTTTGTTTGTTCGTATCGTCTTTTTTCATTTTATCAAGGGTGTTAAGCCACCAATATAAATCAAGTATTTGACTTACACGAACCCAATTTTTTGGCAGGTTTTCATACGACTGTTCAATACCTTTGATAAAGTCCGCATTATTATTGTGTCTTAACAATGCCCCTAAATCAGCCAAGCCATCGCCAATAGTTGTATTATCACTTAATTCATTATCCGACTTTGTATCAATATTACCAATTACATTGCATACGGTATTTAAGTTTTCAAGTTCATATAAATATTGAATAATAAATTGCCAAACATAAGTTGTCTGCACCGCACCAATTCGTGGGGCAACATTTCCAGCAAATATAAGGTTGTGGCATTTATCGTGAAAATCAATAAGTCTGTTTGAATTAGCATTTGAAACATCAACAGACCCGCTGTGTAAATCAAATAATTGTTTACCCAGTTTCACACCCATTTCATACGGGTTATTATTAATTTCATCAAATAAAGTATTTGTCATTTGCTGATAATAATTTTAAGTGCTTAAAAAATCAATAGTTCGCTTGCTTTTTTTGCCATTTTCATATAAATAAATACCCCTAACAACAAATTAAATAAGGAAACACAAAATGTCTTATCAATATGTATACGGTATGAACGGCTTAAGCAAAACTTATCCAGGTGGCAAAACTGTACTTAACAACATTAACTTACAGTTCTTACCAGGGGCGAAAATCGGTGTGCTTGGTTATAACGGTGCGGGTAAATCAACACTGTTAAAAATTATGGCGGGTATTGATAATGAATACCAAGGCGACGCTTGGGTTGCCGATGGCGTTAATGTTGGTTATTTACCACAGGAACCACAGCTGGACAACAGCAAAACCGTTGCCCAAAATGTTATGGACGGTATGGGTGAAATTAAAAAGATTGTTGATGAATTCAATGAAATATCTATGAAGCTTGGCGAAGTAACCGATAACGATGAAATGATGGCATTAATTGAAAAGCAAGGTGTTTTACAAGAACAAATTGACGCGGCGGACGCGTGGGATTTAGACCGTATTGTTGACATTGCAATGGACGCACTTCGTTGCCCGCCTGCGGATTCACCAGTTGATAAATTATCTGGTGGTGAAATTCGTCGTGTTGCATTATGTAAATTATTATTATCAAAACCAGATATGTTATTACTGGACGAACCAACAAACCACTTAGACGCGGAAAGTGTTGCGTGGTTACAAAGGTTCCTTGGCGATTATGCCGGAACTGTGGTAATGGTTACCCACGATAGATACTTCCTTGATAATGTGACAGGTTGGATATTGGAACTTGACCGTGGCACGGGTATCCCGTACGAAGGTAATTATACTTCTTGGTTGGAACAAAAATCACAACGCTTAAAACAAGAAAATAAAGAAGAAGACGAACGCGCAAAAACAATCGCACAAGAACGCGAATGGGTAAGCCAATCACCAAAGGCAAGACAGGCAAAGAACAAAGCCCGTATTAAAGCCTATGAAGAATTATTACAACAACAAACTGAAGAACGCAATGTTACAAATTCAATCGTTATCCCTGCGGGCGAACGACTGGGCGAAGTGGTAATTGAAGCACAAGGTGTGGCAAAAGCTTTCGGCGATAAGTTATTATATGAAAATATGGAATTTAATTTACCACGCGGTGGTATCGTTGGTATTATTGGTCCAAACGGTGCGGGTAAAACAACATTATTCAAAATGATTTCTGGTGCGGAAACACCAGATGACGGTACATTCAAAGTTGGCGATACGGTTAAGCTTGGTTATGTTGACCAAAGCCGTGACCACTTGGACGATACAAAAACTGTTTGGGAAGAAATTTCAGATGGGCTTGATAATGTGGAATTGGGTAAACGCGTAATGTCATCGCGTGCCTATGTTGGTTCATTTAACTTTAAAGGTGTTGACCAACAAAAGAAAGTTGGACAATTATCAGGCGGTGAACGAAACCGTGTACATATGGCAAAGATGCTTAAAAAAGGTGCCAATGTATTACTTCTTGATGAACCGACAAATGATTTAGATGTGGATACATTGCGTGCATTGGAAGAAGCATTATTAACATTTGCCGGCTGTGCGGTAATTATTTCCCACGACCGTTGGTTCCTTGACCGTGTGGCAACACATATCCTAGCCTTTGAAGGGGATTCACAAGTGACTTGGTTTGAAGGTAACTATCAAGATTATGAAGCCGACCGCAAGCGTCGTTTAGGTGACGAAGCATTAAACCCAACACGAATTAAATACAAGCCTGTTACAAGGTAAGGGATAAAACAATGACACAACCATCTGATAAAGTAAAAGCACAGGTTCTAGACCGCTTAATTAATCATTTACAAGACAGAACCGATGTGCAAAACATTGATTTAATGAATTTAGCCAACTTCTGCCGTAATTGTTTATCAAAATGGGCAGTTGCTGAATCTGGTGATGAAATATCACTTGAAGAAGCCCGTAATTGGGTATATGGTATGGATTACGATGAATGGAAGGATAAATTCCAATTGGAAGCCACGCCAGAACAACTAGAAAAATTTAATAACCGTAAACAATAAAGGGTTAATACAATGACACAAGAACACGAATACAACACAACTGCGGAAGAAAACACACAAGCAGAAGCACAAACAAACGAAAACACTTCACCTGCAAAAGAAGAAGATGTTACACCAGGTATGACACCAACTGGTCAACGCCTGCGTGCTTATTTTGAACGCATTGAAAGATTAGAAGAATCTAAAAAAGAAATCGCTGATGATATTAAAGAAGTATTCGCCGAAGCAAAAGGCGACGGCTTTGATGTTAAGGCAATGCGTAAAATCTTATCTATGCGTAAGAAAGATCCAAACGACCTTGCGGAAGAAGAAGCAATTATTGAAACATATATGTCAGCCCTTGGTATGACAAAGTTTTAAATAGATTTATTGGTCTATTATCTACAAAAGCCGATTGCTCAGTTACTATATGTAAATTCCAATCGGCTTTTTTGATTCTAGACTCACTAAAATTGATTTTTTTATGTTATTATTAGTAATATATAAAAGGATTAAAAATGAAAAAACTATTATTTATTGTATTATTATCAATCGGTTTAATTGGCAAATCTTATGCCAATCCTTTTTTAACCGATAAGTATTGGAAAAATGTAACTGTTACACAATTAAAAACAGATATAAAAAAATATGACATTAAGAAAAATTCTGAATTTGGCGAAACTGCCTTAATGTGGGCTATTAATAATAACAATAACCCAGATATAATAACAGCATTAATCAAAAACGGTGCCAATGTTAACGAAAGGGATGATCTTGGATTTACTGCCTTAATGTGGGCTATTAATAATAACAAAAACCTAGATATAATAACAACATTAATAAAAAACGGTGCCGATGTTAATATAAAGAATAAATTTGGCGGGACTGCCTTAATCTTCGCTAGTGCTAATAACAAAAACCCAGATGTAATAACAACATTAATAAAGAATGGTGCCAATGTTAAGGCAAAAAATAAAGATGGGAAAACTGCTTGGGATTATATACAAGAAAATAAAGCACTAAAAAACACCAAAGCATATTGGATGTTAAATGATTTACAGTATAAGTAAAATAGATAACAAAATACTTTTAATTGCGGTAAATATAATTTTACTGGTTAAATTGTTTTATGCCCCTTTAACAGGGAATATAGAACATATATCTACAAGAGATAGTAGTTTGTTAACATTTTTAGCAATATTCTTAACTGTATTTGCTATAAGAAAACAGTATGAAGACAATCAATCAATCCGAAAAAAAACTAAAAAAATATTAATTGTTATCTGTATTATGTTTGCATCCATTGCATTTGAATACATCAACGCAATACATATTGATATTCCAAGACAATATAATAATTATCTTAAAACAGGAATAGCACCAACAGGACAAACACAATTAGAATTCATAAAAATGTATGCAGAATATATAAAAAAATATCCACTAGATAGTAATTTGCATATTCATTTTACATTACTTTTTGGGACTTTCTTGAAATTCTTTGTTTATTTATATATGGGGTTTGTTTTTATAAAATTTTCATACTTTAATTTTAAAAATAGAAATTTAAATGACAATATAATAAATATACTATTTATACTGCCATTATTTTACCCTGTGTTTATTGGAGTTTATTTATTTCCCACATTAATATATATGATTAAAGATATATTTTTATAACAGGTAATACATTATGAATTTAATCAGTAAAATAGATAACAAAATACTTTTAATTACAGTAAATATAATTTTACTGGTTAATTTGTTTTCTATTTTTATTCCTGATTTTTCCATATCGGCAAGAAATAGTGAAACATTCACATTGGTAATGATTTTTTTAACTGTATTTGCCATTAAGATTCAATATAAAAACAACAATGTAATTCAAAAAAAATCAAAAAGATTATTAATAGCATTTTCGTTTTTCTTTATCCTTGTGGCTTGGGAATACAGTAATGCAATACATTTGGATATGGCATATCAACACGACGATTACCTTGATGCAGGAATTGTGCCAAAAGGTGAAACAGAAGCAGAATTTAGACAAAGATATAAAGAATATATCCAACAATACCCAGAACATATTTCGTTAAATATGTATTTAAAATTTATTATCGTAATCTTTATTCGTTTAATATTTTTTATATATTTATTTTTTACATTCACTAAACTTGCAAGTCTTGCTTTTAAAAACAGAAAGCAAAATGATAGATTAATAAACAGACTATTCATACTTCCGCTATCTGTACCAATACTTATGTTTATACTTGTTTTATTGGTACTTATATACGGTGTTATGTCAGTGTTTTTATAACAAATAAAATATAAATTAAAATAGTCTAATTGATTTTAAATTGATAGTAACAAAAAAGGCAATGCGATGACTACAATAAGTAGTTGAGCATTGCCTTTTGCAGTTAATAGCAAATTTAAAATCAATTAAACTTGGTATCCCCATTCTTCTGCAGACACAGTCAGAAAATGATAGAACGATTTTGCAAATGTTCTGTAAACATATAATTCAACTTCATCTTTGTTAAGGTAATTAACCATAACACCAATGTGTGACATATTTGTTAAAACAATATCACCTTTGTTAAAATTATTATTAAAATCAATGCTTGCGCCTTTTGATAATAATTCAATAACTTTACTTCCTTTTACATTAAAGATTGCACGGGCATCTGATAAATCAACCACACTTGCGATATTAATGTCAATTTTGTTTTCAAGTTCGTTTGTTAAACCAGATTTATTTGATACGATTTGATATCTGTGGGCACCAACCCATTGAATGTATCCACCGTCAATAGCAGTGAATGTTCCAACAGCTGGCAAATCAACTTTAAATATTGATTTAATTTCTTTTGCCAAATCTTTTTCTGTTGTTTTGTACGCAACAACTTGAACAACTGAATTATAAACTGTTTCAGAAAAAGTTATCTTATCTTTTGTATTTGCACCAAATGTGCCTTTTTCAAGAACATCTGTTAATGGTGTTTTGTATGTATTAGCCACTTGTTCTTTCCCCTTCTTTGTCATAGAAAACCGCATCAACGATTTCAACTTCATAATGGTCACCGCGCAATGGATCGGCAATATACATTTTTTCGCCAATTCTTGCACGACCATTTTTAAGCATACCAAGCCCAATATTTGATTTCATTACTGGTGAATATGTCATTGACGATATGTAACCTTGGCTATCCCCATCAGCAACAAACTTAGACGATGTTACAAAATGACCGCCTGCATAACAAGATGACTTTGGATTAGTTGGCAGTACACCAACCATTTCAAGTTCTGCATTTTGCATACCTTCGCGTTCAAGTAAATTTTTGCCAACAAACCATTTTTTCTTAGAACACAATCCTTCATAACCAATTTGTTTTGCATTAACAGTACCGTCAATTTCATTATGGGTAATAAAGCCCTTTTCAATACGAAGTGCACCAAGACATTCCATACCATACGGAATGATATTAAATTCTTTGCCCGCTTGCATAATGCGTTCATAAATGTATTCCGCATTATTTGATTTAACAAATACTTCAAATGCCATTTCACCAGAAAACGACAGTCTTGTTAGGCGAACTTCCACCCCATCAATAGATGTAACAATTGTTCCCATTTCTGGAACTGCCTCGTTATCAATTTTATCCGCAACGATTGATTGTAATAAATCACGGCTTTTGGGACCCGCAACTGCCAATGTACCCGTTTGATCAGAAACAGATGTTACCGTTACTTTTAAATCAGTCCATTCTGTTTCAAGTAATCTTTCCATATCTGATAATACATCCGCGGCTTTAACTGTTGTTGTTGTTAACAAGAATTGGTTTTCAGCAATTCGTGTTGCCGTACCATCATCATCAACGATACCGTCTTCCCTTAACATTAAACCATAACGAGCTTTGCCCACTGGTAACTTCAGCCACGCATTAGTGTAAATACGGTTTAAGAATTCCGCAGCATCAGGACCTTGCACATCAATTTTACCCAATGTACCAACATCACATAAACCAACATGGTTTCTTACATGTTCTGCTTCACGAATGTATGATTCCCTTAATGTTTCTTTGCGACCATTAACTGTTTGCGGGAAATACCTTGGACGATGCCACAGACCCGCTGTAAAGTTTTCCGCACCATATTTCAACATTATATTATGGA
>JBMZFW010000043.1:0-9970 GCA_049615605.1 Alphaproteobacteria bacterium
CGGTGCATAATATCGTGAATTACCGCACCAGTTGGGCTGGTAATAACACCAATAGTATTTGGCATTCGGGGAATTGGTTTTTTATGTTCTTCGTCAAATAAACCTTCTGCGGATAATTTTTTCTTGCGTTCTTCCAGTTGTTTTAACAATGCACCAATACCAGATGGCTTTATATTTGATATATTTAACTGATAAGAAGAATTTTTATCATAGGTTGTTATTTTACCTGTTGCGATTACTTCCATACCTTCTTCTGGCATTATATCCAGTTTTGGAATGGTAAATTTCCAACAAGTTGCTTTTATTGATGAATTTTCGTCCTTTAATGTCATATACATATGACCGCTTTGGTGATGAACAAAGCCAGATATTTCACCTTTTATTGCAACTTGTGCGAAATTATCCTCTATTAAATTTTTAATAGAAGAAGATATTTCGCTTACCGAAAAAGTTAATTCTTGATTGCTTATTGACATAACAATTTTAAAATATCATTTTAATGTTTTTTATGCTATAAAAAATTGTTATATTTCATAAACAAAAAAATATTAATAAATGGAATTAGAATGTTTGACTTATTTATAAAAATTATCAATGTAATTGCCCCAGTATTTATATTAATAGTTATTGGTGCGGGTTTTATGCACTTAAAATGGCTTGATAATGCATCAAATGAAAAATTAAAAGGCTTGTTATATAAATTTTTAATGCCTGTAATGTTGTTTTATTTTATGATTAAAGTAGACAGCGAAATAATTGATTTTGACTTTGTTGTTTTATTACTTGTTTATACATTTGTTATATTTGGCTTGGCTGTTTTATTGGCACATAAGTTTTTTGCAAAAAATAATAAAGAAGTTGGCATAAGTTCTTTAATTGTGACATTTTCAAACAGTACATATCTTGGTCTTCCATTTTGTTATTTAGCCTTTGGTGTAGAAGGTATGGCACCTGCAATTATTACAACAACAATTTATTCATTAATATTTATCGCAGGGTCTATTTTATTATTACAAATTGACGAAGCATCAAAGCAACAGGCTAATAAATTAAAATTATTAGGTGCAGTTATTTTAAACACCGTAAAAGTTCCTCTTGTATATGCAACTTTCTTAGGTTTAGTTGTTTCGTTTATTGGCATTTCACTTCCACAGTTTGTATCAACATCACTTGAAATGATTTCAAATGTTAATATTGGGCTTGCCTTAATTGTTATTGGTTCATCATTATATGGTGTATTCAGTTCTGAAGAGCCGGGCATTGATAAAGATTTTTGGTTGGAAATTTCATACTTTAATTTTTATAAATTAATATTGTCGCCTGTGGTTGCATTTTTAATTATAGCACCATTTGAATTTGATATTATTTGGAAATCTGTATTTATATTACAGGCTAGTTTACCAGTTGGATTAATGTCATATGTAATAGCGTCAATGAATGGTGTTTATGACCGCCGTGCAGGTGTTGCCATATTATCATCAACATTATTATCAATAATTACATTAACAGTTATATTGGGATTATTGTTTAGTTGGACTGTGTAATGGATATTGAAAACAAAAACCCATTTGATGTTTTAAAATCTTGGTTGGTTGAAGCGGAAAAATCTGAACCAAATGATCCAAACGCAATGGCACTTGCCACCGTTGATAAAAACGGGGTGCCACAAAACCGAATGGTTTTATTAAAAGATATTGTGGGCGAAGACTTAGTTTTTTATACAAACAAAGACGGACAAAAAGCCCGTGCAATGAATGACAATCAAAATGTTGCTGTGTTATTCCATTGGAAATCTTTACGCCGTCAAGTGCGTGTCACTGGTACGGTTAGCTTTGTTGATAAATCAGAAAATCAGAAATATTTTTCGTCAAGGGCAACTATTTCACAACTGGGGGCGATTGCATCAAAACAATCACAACCACTTAATGATAAACAAACCTTAATTGACGATGTGAAATCATTGGAAGAAAAATATGACGATAGCCATGAAATCCCATGTCCAGACCACTGGGGTGGTTATAAAATAACTGCAACCAAAATTGAATTATGGATTGATGGGGAAAATCGTCTGCACGACAGGTTTGAATTTATAAAAGATTCAAATGATAATTGGATATCAACTAGACTGTATCCTTAAGACCCCACACGGGATGCAAGACTTGCTTGCATAAATTCATCAAGCTTACCATCAAGAACATCTTGGGTTGCGCTTGTTTCCACATTGGTTCTTAAATCTTTAATCATTTGATATGGGTGTAATACATACGAACGTATTTGATGACCCCAACCAATATCGGTTTTTTGTGCGTGTTCCGCTTCGGCTTCGGCTTCTTTCTTTTGCATTTCAATTTCGTAAAGTTTTGCTTTCAACATTTTCATTGCTTCTTCACGGTTGCGGTGTTGTGAACGCTGGTTTTGACATTGCACAACTGTTTTTGTTGGAATGTGGGTAATGCGAACCGCACTGTCGGTTGTATTTACATGTTGCCCGCCCGCGCCCGATGCACGGTATGTATCAACTTTTAAATCTTTTTCTTCAACTTCAATAACAATATCATCGTCAATTTCTGGATACACGATAACCGAACAGAACGAAGTATGGCGACGGGCTGAACTATCAAACGGGGAAATGCGAACCAATCTGTGCACACCGCTTTCGGTTTTTGCCCAACCATAGGCATTGATACCTTTGATATGAATTGTTGTTGACTTAATTCCCGCTTCTTCACCATTTACTTGGTCAATTACTTCGGCTTTAAAACCGTGTGAATTTGCCCAGCGGGAATACATTCGTAAAACCATATTTGCCCAATCGCAACTTTCCGTACCGCCCGCACCGGCATTAATTTCAAGGAAACAGTTATTGCCATCAACTTCACCACAGAACAGGGCTTCCATTTCAACTTCTGCTGATTTGGTTTCCATTTTTATAATTGAATCTTCGGCTTCTTTGATAAGTTCATTATCATTTTCGTTTTCTGCCATTTCTAATAATTCAATGGAATCATCAAGTGATGTTCGTAAATCGGTATATGCACTTATCTTGCGGTCAAGTTCGGATTTTTCCTGCATAATCTTTTGTGCTTTTGAAGGGTCGTCCCAAAAGTCAGGTTTATTTGAAATTTCATTTAATTCATTTTGACGGGCAATTGATGTATCCCACTTTAATGACTTTTTTAATAAATCAAGGGACGCATTAATTTTATTAACAATGTTTTCTATTTCCGCTTTCATTGTTAATAAACATCCGTAAGACCGATTGATTCCTGTGTATTGTCATCATCGCTAGAAGAATTTGATTTTGGTTCAGTGCCAACTTTAAATGCTTCTAGTTGTGTGTGCTTACTTTGTTTTTCAGCCTTTTTACCAGTGCGTTTGTCAATGTGAACAAAGCGGACGCCTTCTGGTGTACGGAATGGAATCTTTGGCATTGTATCTTTTAATTGTAAAAAGAATTCTTTGATAGTCGGCACCGCAACCGAACCACCAGTTTCTTGACGCCACCAGTTATATTTTTTATCAGGCGGTTGTTTACCAAGCCATCTTGGATTATCAAAACCAAGATAAGTACCCACAACTAAATCAGGGGTAACGGCAATAAACCACGCGTCTTTGTTATCGTTGGTTGTGCCAGTTTTACCACCCATTGGAATTTTTAAATCCCTTAGCTGTTTACCAGTACCGCGTTCCACAACCCCCCTTAACATTGTCACAAGTTGGTATGCGGCAATTGGGTCAGTAATTTGTTTTCGTGTATCTTGCACTTGTGGCATTTCTTCTGATAATACATTACAGCCATCACATATTTTTTCATTGTGCTTAAAGATAACTTTACCATAACGGTTTTGAATGCGGTCAATTAATGATGGTTTAATTTCTTTACCACCATTTACCACCATTGAATAAGCAGTTACCATTTTTAATAAAGTTGTTTCACCCGAACCAAGTGCGTATGCAAGATATGGTTCTGGCTTTGCCATAATGTTAAATGACTTTAATGTTTCACCGAATTTATCCATACCAACATCTTGGGCTAGCCTTACAGTCATAAGGTTTCGTGATTTTTCAATACCAACACGCATTAATTGATTGCCATAGAATTTCTTAGAAAAGTTCTGTGGCTTCCACTTTTCACCGCTTTCAAGTGTTAATACAAATGGTGCATCTAAAATCATTGTCGCTGGTGTAAACCCATTGTTAAGTGCAGTTAAATAAACGAATGGTTTTACCGATGAACCCGGTTGTCTTTTGGCTTGGGTTGCACGGTTAAACTTACTAGTCTTAAAGTCCCAACCGCCGACCATTGCAAGAATGCGTCCCGTGTGTGGGTCCATTACAACCATTGCCCCATTGATAAGTGGCACTTGGCGTAATTCATATTTGTTTTTTTGTTGTTCCAGTAAAATTACATCACCAACTTTTAATACATCGCCCATATTATTTGGTAAACTGCCAGGGCGTTTTTTGTAATATTTTCTTGCCCACGAAACGGCACTAAATGGTAATGATAATTTTTTACCATTCTTAAATAATATATCTGCAGTTTTATGATTTACCGTTTGCACAAGTGCCTGTTTCCAGCCCAAAGTTCCCGCCATTGGTGGAATCTTTTTAAAACGTTTAATTTGTTCGTCTGCTTCATATTCGCCAAGATTTACAATCGCCCCACGATAGCCGTGTCTTTTATCATACGCCATTAAGCCTTTACGAAGTGCCTTGTGTGCAACCTTTTGAATATCAGAACGCAGTGTGGTGTGAATTGATAAACCACCTTCGTACAATCCCTTGTCGCCATAGTCTTTGAAAATAGTACGGCGTGTTTCTTCAAGGAAGTAATCTGATTCAACAGTTTTAATATTTCGTCCAAGCATTGCATTAAGCGGTTGTGATTGTGATTTTTCAAGTTCGTCTGAATCAATATAACCTTCGTCGTACATTCTGCTTAAAACCCAATTACGACGGGCAATTGCTTTTTTCTTTTTACGCACAGGGTGATAATTATTCGGTGCTTTTGGCAGTGCTGCCAAGTACGCTGCTTGGGCATAGTTTAATTTCGCAGGCGGTAAGTTAAAGTAACGCATACTTGCCGCTGCTACACCATAAGCCCCACGACCTAAATAAATTTGATTTAAGTATAATTCAAGAATTCTTTTTTTTGTCAAAACTCTTTCAATACGGATTGCAAGAATTGCTTCTTTAATCTTACGGGTTAATGTTCGTTCATTGGTAAGAAAGAATTGACGGGCAACCTGTTGGGTAATTGTTGATGCACCGATACTGCGTCTTCCTTGGATATAATTCTTAACATTTTGGAATATGGCACGAACAATGGCAAATGTATCAACCCCACGGTGTGAATAAAAGTCTTGGTCTTCGGTGGTAATAAATGCCTGTTGAATTTTATCTGGAATATTATCAATTGGCATAAACACACGGCGTTCACGTAAATACTGTGTCATTATATTACCGTCTGATGCGTACACCCTTGATGATACAGGTGGTTCATATTTTTGTAATGTTGTGTAATCAGGCAGGTTCTGTCCATATAAAAATATAATTACAAATAAACCAATTGTTGCAAGTAAGATACCAGAAATACCCAGACCTAAAATACGGAACAACCACTTATAAATTATTTGTGTTTGTTCATCGCCATTGTTGTAATGGTCAAGGACTCTTTTAGGTACGATTTTTTTAATTTTCGTATTTATATTTTTTAGTTTTTTATTCATAACTTTATTTTATAGGATTATTCCTAAAGTGTATTATTAATGCCTTTTTAACAGATTCAGCAAACCTAGTTTTCCATTTATCGCTTTTTAGGTTTTTAATATCGTGTTTATTAGACATATATCCCGTTTCAATAAGTATACTAGGAATACTTGGGGATTTCAATACCGCAAAACCAGCGAAGCGGTGCGGGCGTCTTAACAGTTTAATTTTATTTTTCTTAGCAATCTTAATAAGTGAATTTGCATAAGAAGATGCGGAATTCATAACATCTGTTTGTGTTAAATCAATAAGAATACTTTTGATGCTGTTTTCATCTTTAATATTATTATCGCTTACCATTTCGTCAAATGCGTTTTCTTTACGGGCTAGCTTTGCTGCCTCACGGTCAGATGATTTATTTGAAAGGGTGTAAATGCTCATCCCCCTAATAAATGATTTTCTGTGCTTATCGGCGTGGATTGAAATAAAGAAGTCCGCATTTCTTTTTTCCGCAATTCTGTATCTTGTTCTAAGCGGGATATAAATATCACGATTACGGGTTAAGCCAACATTGAATTTACCCGATGCTTTTAAAACTTTATAAACCTTTTTGGCAATTGATAATGTAATGTGTTTTTCATAATAACCGCCAACACCGATACTGCCTGAATCTGGACCACCGTGACCCGCATCAATAATGATTAATGGCTTACCTGCTTTTTTAATTGGCTTACTAAGTTGTTCAATTTCTTTTTTACGAATTGCATTTGATTTCTTTTCAAGTGCATTCCAATACTTTGATGTAATCTTTTTCTGTGAAGTATGTGATTTTATTGATGACTTTGATATATCAATAATAAGTTGTGTTGATTTGCCCACTTTTTTTTGTCTTACGGATTTGATTTTAATTGGGAATTTTAAATCAATAACGGTACGGCTTACTTTCGGGCTGAATGTACCAGTACGAATTGTACGAATTGCACCTTTGTTATTTTTGATTTTTTCCGCAGATATAAGGCTTTTAAAATCACTAGTATCAATAACCAGACGGTATGGGTTTTTTAAATTGAAAATATTATATTCAACTTTTTGGTTTAATTCCAGTACGATGCGGGTTGTGGTTTTGTTTGAACCAGTTTTAATATCTTTTAAAACAATGTCTTTTGCATTGGCAGATGACACAAAAATAAGGCTTAACAACAAAGCAAAGCCCATAAATATGCATGAAATAATATTCTTTTTAATAACCATCAAACAATTACCTTAGATTTTTTCAATTATTCTACTATGTTTTTCAAAATATTCAAGGTGTCTATTTCTTTTTTGTTGTTATTTTAAATAATATTTTGTAATATATTATTAATGTGGTGTTAAAACAGGTCATTTATTGACATTAAGACCACAAAGGTATGTGTAATTTATTATGCAGCAGGATTAGAATTTTTAACTTTTATGCTTATTGTAAAAGTTATTGGCAAAACAAAGAATACAAATTGAACTTACAAAGTTTAATTATTAACAAAGGATTTAGTCGCAATGACTGTTAAAAAATACGAATTTAATGTTTTACAAGGCTCGCTTTCTAGCTAAGCCCTTGCTTTTCGTATTTATCTTTTAAATATTCTATTTTCATTCTTATTCTTGATTGCATATTTTATGTCCTTGATTGGACAGGAATATAGGAGTTAAGCAATGGCTAAAAAAATGTTAATTGACGCAACACACGAAGAAGAAACAAGAGTTGTAGTCGTAGAAGGAAATAAACTAGAAGAATATGATTTTGAAACCGCTTCAAAACGCCAGTTAAAGGGCAATATCTATCTTGCAAGCGTGACAAGGGTTGAACCATCACTGCAAGCGGCATTTGTTGAATACGGTGGCAATCGTCAAGGTTTCTTACCATTTAATGAAATTCACCCAGATTATTATCAAATCCCTGCGGAAGACAAAGAACTTCTTGAACAAGAAGAAGCTGAAGAAGATGATTTCACAGAAACTGACGAAGAAGCCGAAGTTGAAGAAATCGGCGGTGATGAAAGTATGGTTGAAGACGGAAAGAAAAACCGTCCAAGATTAAAAAGACACTACAAAATCCAAGAAGTAATTAAAAAACGCCAAGTTATTTTAATCCAAGTATTAAAAGAAGAACGCGGTAACAAAGGTGCGGCTGTGACGACTTATCTTTCACTTGCTGGTCGTTACTGTGTATTAATGCCAAACACATCAAGGGGCGGTGGGGTATCACGCAAAATTACCAACCAACAAGACCGCAAACGATTAAAAGGTATCTTTGATGAAATGGATAAACCAGAAGGTATGGGCGTTATTATTCGTACAGCTGGTGAAGGTCGTTCAAAGCTGGAAATCAAACGCGACTATGAATACACATTTAATCTGTGGGATAAAATCCGTGATTTAACATTAAAATCAATTGCACCTGCACTTATTAATGAAGAATCTAGCCTTATCCACCGTGCTATCCGTGATATTTATAACAAGGATATTGACGAAGTAATCGTAACTGGTGACAAGGGTTATAAAACGGCAAAAGCGTATATGAAAGAATTAACGCCAAGCCACGCGAAAAAGGTTCAACAGTACAAGGAAAAAGATGGTATTCCATTATTCCAACGATACCAAGTTGAAACACAAATTTCACATATTTATGACCACCAAGTAAACATGCCATCGGGCGGTTCAATTGTTATTAACCAAACCGAAGCATTGGTTGCGATTGATGTTAACTCTGGTCGTTCAATTAAGGGCAGAAGCATTGATGAAACAGCGGTTAAAACAAACCTTGAAGCAGCGGAAGAAATCGCAAGACAACTTCGCCTAAGGGATATGGCGGGTCTTGTGGTAATTGACTTTATTGATATGGAAGATAACCGTTCAAATATGCAAGTTGAAAAGAAATTAAAAGAAGCATTAAGGGGCGACCGTGCCCGCATTAAAGTTGGACGAATTTCTAGATTTGGTCTGCTTGAAATGTCACGCCAAAGATTGCGTGCCAGCCTTATTGACGCCACATCTTCAGCTTGTCCAAGTTGTGCCGGCAGTGGTACCGTTCCATCAACAGAGGTTGCATCAATGATGGTACTTAGAACAATTGAAGAAGAAGCAATGCGTAAGCGTTCATCAAAAGTTTCTGTGTCTGTACCAACAGATGTGGGTATGTACTTGCTTAATAATAAGCGAAAGGCACTTACATCTATTGAAGATAAGTTTGAAATTTCAGTTGAATTGAAACTTGTTGATACAATGGTTTCACCATCGTTTGAAATGGTTCGCTTTGATGAAAATGATAATGCAATTGTTGTTGGTGGTGGTAACGTTGATTGGCGTGAAAACAAAAAGAACAACAATAACAATAATCGTAATCACAACCATAACCAGAACCAAAATCAAAACCAAGATTCTGGCAATAATAATCAAAATGAAGATTCTGATGAAAGCGATAACAACGGCAAAGAAGAAAAACGATTTAAGAAAAACAGAAATAAAAATCGTAATAACCGCCGTAATAAATCAAGACGCAATAACTTTGATAATGAAAACCAAGGTAATGAAAACTCTTCAAACGAAGAAAAAGCACCTGTGGTTGAAAATAATGAAAGTAAGCCTAAGGCTGAAGAAAAGCCAAAGAAAGCTAAGAAATCAAAGGCAAAGAAATCTACGGCTAAGAAGTCTGATGCTAAAAAATCTTCTGCTAAAAAGTCAAAGGCTAAAAAGTCAAAGGCTAAGAAGTCTAAAGCTAAAAAATCTGATACGAAAGAAGATTAAAGCTTAAATATAATAAGGTAGGGTTGGGGCAAATGCCCCTTCCTTTATAAATAATAATGATAAAAAAAATACTTTTATTTCTGTTTTTAATTATTCCCGTTTTTGCAAATGCGGGTGGGGTTGTTCGTGATGTTGAAACGGAACAAGCGTTTAAAATGTTTAATTCTGAAATTGAAAAAGAAATGAACAAATCCCGCGATAAAATTACTTATCGTTTAATCCTTGATGATACATTTAATGCAATGGTAATGGGTGGTAAAAATATTTATTATAATTCTGGATTAATTCTTGATATTAAAACATTGGATGAATTCGTTGCTGTATCGGCACACGAAATGGCACACATTAAAAATGGCGATTTGGACAAAGTGGCAAACGCTTACGAAAAGTCAAAAAAACTTGGGGCTTATGGTATGGCAGCCGCTGTGCTTGGTGGATTGGCGGCATCATCGGGTGATGCGGTTATTGGCGGTGT
>JBMZFW010000044.1:0-9728 GCA_049615605.1 Alphaproteobacteria bacterium
CGCTATGTGCGTGATGTTTATTAATCGTTAATAATATCCAATATTTTATTAATTTGTTCTGGGCTAAGGGTGTGAATTTTCTTAGCTAATATATTGGCAAGTTTCGTAGCACTTGGGTTGTCAAGATTGCTTGTATTTATGGAAATCTTTGGATCAGATAACAATGCTGATTTTTGCAAGTTCTCTGCCTCTTCCCAAATAATATTAAAATGACGGCAAATGCGTTCCAATATTTCCACACTTGGTATGCCCCTGTTTCCCCTTTCAAGGGCTGATAAATAAGCGGGGCTAACGCCAAGTACCTTTGCCAGTTCTTTTTGGCTTGTATTGTGTTTTGTTCTAAGGTTGCGTAAATTTTGTCCAAATGGTGTCATTTTGCTTTATCTTTTCTGTTTAAGGGCAATTAACAACGCCCCCGTTCCACCATGTCTTTGTGGTGCGTGAACCACACTTAATACAAATGGGGCAAGGTCTGAATCATTAAGCCATTTTGGAACCTGTGATTGTAAAATTCCTTTGCCTTTACCTGTAATAATTTTTACGGTTTTACAATTATTATTAATTGCGGTTGTCATAAATGTTTGCACTTTGTTAAAGGCTTGGTCTTGGGTAAGTCCGTGTAAATCAATAACCATATCCACATCAAGATTTTTCGTTCTTAATTTTTTAGCATGTGATTTATTAAGCCCCGTTGTGTCACCTACTTTTGTTTCCGTCTTTGGTTTTGGTGCGGGTGGAAGTGGTGCTTGGCTTATTTTAAAATCAGCTTGCTTTGTTTCGGTTTTTGATTTTTTTGCCACAGATTTTTTCGCAGGTTTTTCATCAACCCTATAAACATTTGCTTTCTTTAGTGGGGTGATGCTTTTTTTTACAATATCCCAAATGTTATCTTTTTTTGTCATAGAATTGGCTCTTGTGATTAACTAACAATGTCGTTTATTGTTGTATGTTTTTTTTATATATGCTATCTAAAACTATAAATTTTGTAAAGGATTAAACAATGACAGAAACAAAAAAAGAAGAAAACCAAGAACAAGCTTTTGGCGTTATTCACCAATATACAAAAGACTTTTCTTTTGAAAATCTTATCGGTGCAAAAGAAATGCTTGAAGAAGACTTTAACCCAACTGGTGAAATCCAATTATCGGTTAATGTTGATGAAGTAAGCGAAAATGTAAGCGAAATTGTTATTAAATTAAAAATTGAAGCAAAAGACGAAGAAAAGAAAAAGTCTGTATATATTCTTGAACTTGAATATGCTGGTCTTATTCATACAGAAGGCTTCAATGAAGAAGAAAAAGTGCCATTATTAATGATTGAAGCACCAAGATTGCTATTCCCATTTGCAAGGGAAATTGTGGCGTCTGCCACACGCGATGGCGGGTTTATGCCTCTGGTATTAAAACCTGTGGACTTCTTGGGGTTGTTCATGCAACAAACAGCAGGCGATAAATAATAAAACAACCCCAATTTTTATTGGGGTTTTTTATTGCAAAATATGTTATATTAATTTTTAATATTTAAAGGGAAAATATAAGATGTCAAAACTACTTGGAACATATGCAAGATTGGACGTTGACCTTGTAAAAGGTAACGGCGTTTATGCCTATGACAAAAACAATAAAAAGTATATTGATTTTTGTGGTGGTATTGCGGTTAACTGTTTGGGACACGCACACCCTGAACTGGTAAAAGCACTAACCGAACAAGCGGGCAAGATTTGGCATACTTCAAATATTTTTGCTAGCCAAGAAGCAGAACAACTAGCCGACACTTTATGTAAAAATTCTTTTGCAGAAAAAGTATTCTTCTGTAATTCAGGTGCCGAAGCAATGGAAGGTGTAATTAAAACAATTCGTCGTTTCCAATCTGATTCAGGGGCAACTGATAAAAACCGCATTATTGTTTGTACGGGTGGTTTCCACGGTCGTACAATTGCAACCATTTCCGCAACTGGCAAAGGCACAGAAGGTTTTGCACCATTACTTGATGGTTTTGATATGGCTGATTTTAATGACTTAGAATCTGTAAAAAATGCAATCACTGATAAAACTGCTGGGATTATCCTTGAACCAGTCCAAGGCGAAGGCGGTGTAATTCCCGCAACTACAGAATTCTTAACTGGTGTGCGTAATCTTTGTGATGAACACAATATTTTACTGGGCTTTGATGAAGTACAATCAGGTATCGGCAGAACGGGATATTTATTTGCACACCAAGAATATGGTGTACAGCCAGATATTATGGCAATTGCCAAAGGTCTAGGTGGCGGTTTCCCAATTGGTGCATTCTTAACATCGGAAAAAATTGGTTCTGTTATGGTGCCGGGAACACACGGTTCAACATTTGGTGGTAATCCGCTAGCCGTTGCGGTTGCAACAAAGGTGCTTGAAATTGTATCTGATAAATCATTCTTGGATAATGTCCTTGCAACTGGTGATTATTTGGAAAGCCAACTAGCACAATTTAACAATGTATTTTCACTTCGTCGCAAGGGTCTGTTTTGTGGCTTAATCTTTGGCGAAGAAATTCCAAATGAAAAGGTCTATAAAACATTTACAAAACACGGTCTGTTATGTATTCGTGGCGGGGAAAATAGTATCAGGTTCTTGCCACCTCTAAACACAACAACAGCTGAAATTGACGAAGCGGTGGAAATTATTAAATCTTGTATTGATGAATTGGTGTAAATATGACTAAAAGAGATTTTATTGATATATCATTATTAAGCAAAAAAGATGTGCAAACAATTCTTGATTTGGCGCACCTATTAAAACGCCGTAAAACAGATGAAAGCCGTCCACTTGATAACCAAACATTAATCAGTATCTTTGAAAAAACTTCAACCCGTACAAGGGTATCTTTTGAAGTTGGCATTCAGCAACTGGGTGGTCATAATGTAATTATTACCAACAAAGACAGTCAACTTGGCAAAGGTGAAACTGTGGAAGATACAGCAAAAGTATTATCAAGATTTGGCGATATAATTATGGCACGCACAAATTCCCATGCAATGGTTGAAACTTTGGCACAACACGCCGATGTTCCAGTTATTAATGGTTTGTCTGATTATTCACACCCATGTCAAATTATGGCTGATATTATGACTTATGAAGAACATATTGGTTCAATCCAAGGGGCAAAAATTGCTTGGGTTGGCGATGGTAACAATGTTTGCCACAGCTGGATTCACGCGGCGGAAAAATTGGGCTTTACACTGCACATTGCTTGTCCAAAAAAATATATGCCCTGCGAACAAACCGTACAAGCGGCAATTAACAATGGTGCGGACATTGTGGTTTCAAACGATGTGAAGCCTGTTGTTGATGGGGCTGATTGTGTGGTTGCCGATACTTGGGTATCAATGGGTGATGCGGATGTGGAAGAAAGAATCGAAAACCTTAAACCATATCAAGTAAATGATACGGTAATGTCGTATGCAAAAGACAGTGCAATATTTATGCATTGCTTACCTGCGTATCGTGGTAATGAAATGACTGCAAGTGTAATTGATGGTAAACAGTCGGTTGTATTTGACGAAGCGGAAAACAGATTGCACGCACAAAAAGCAATTATGGTTTGGGTAAAACAGTGTGAGGATAAATTATAATGAGCAATAATGACTTACAAACATTACTTAGTAATAATAAAGAATGGGTTAAAAAACAGCTAAAAAAAGACGGCAAGTTTTTTGACAAATTATCTTCAAAGAACGAACCAAAATATTTATGGATTGGTTGTTCTGATGCGCGCGTTCCTGCAAATTCAATTGTTGGACTAGACGCAGGTGAAGTTTTCGTTCACCGCAATGTAGGTAATGTGGTTTCAAGTTCTGATAACAATATTACTGCGGTTATTTGTTATGCGGTGGAAGCCCTTGGGGTAACAGATATAATTGTAACGGGTCACTATGGCTGTGGTGCGGTAAAGGCATCATTGGGTGAAACATTAAAACCAGAACTAGAAAACTGGATTACAAATATTCGTAATGTGGCAAAGGATAATGACAGTCACCTTTCCCCGTTAAACCAACAACAAAAAGAAAACACATTATGCGAATTAAATGTAAAACAACAGGTTAAGAATGTTGCGGGTACTTCCACATTAATTAATGCGTGGAAAGATGGCAAAGACATATCCATTCACGGTTGGATTTACGATATTCACGATGGTTTAATCCAAGACTTAGATTGTTCAATTCATAACCTTGAAGAAGCACAAAAATTAAATGACTAAACACAATAACTTTATTTTACCGTTTATGATTGATAATTCAGCATTAAGCGGG
This sequence comes from Alphaproteobacteria bacterium, assembly GCA_049615605.1. Taxonomy (GTDB): domain Bacteria; phylum Pseudomonadota; class Alphaproteobacteria; order JAQWUY01; family JAQWUY01; genus JAQWUY01. The sequence goes on from JBMZFW010000044.1 coordinate 4,289, forward strand.
CGTATGATACGACTTGATAATGTTCTTAACAATATATTATCACGCCATAATTATCCTGAACCTGTAAATAAGCTTTTAGGGCAATTTATCACTGTTACTTGTTCGCTTGCCAATGCGTTTAAATACGATGGTATTTTCACATTGGAAGCAAGGGGTGACGGCGCCGTGCCATTTATCGTATGTGACATTTCAAGTGATGGTTCTGTAAGGGGATATGCCAAAGTTGACGGCGATATCGCAAATGATATTAACGATGATAAATTATTAAAATCATTAATGGGTAAGGGTAATATTATGTTCAGCCTTGACCAAGTGGCAACCAAAGAACGATACCAAGGTATTGTGGAATTAAATCACGATACATTACAAGATTCGATTGAAGAATACTTTAAACAATCGGTACAATTGGTGTCAAAGTTTCGCATTGCTTGTGAAAAAACAAAATCTGGTTGGGTTGCCGGTGTTATTTCAATTCAGCAATTACCAAAAGAAGCAACAAAACACGATGTGGAAGCAGAAGCGGAAAATTGGGAACGCGCTAGTATATTATTGGAATCAACAAAAGATTCTGAATTGGTTGATGTCTCTTTAAGTGGAGAAGATTTATTATTCCGCCTGTATCACGAAGACGGCGTGCGTGTATACGAAGAACAAGAATTAATTGATAAATGCCGTTGTTCAAAAGAACGCATGTTAAAAGCGGTGCTGTCTGTTCCAGAAGATGAACGAAAAACATTAATAACAGAAAATAATACGATTGATGTTAAATGTGAATATTGTTCAACAACCCATAAGTTTAATGAAGCCGAAGCACAATTAAACGCAAACAATAATTAATTAAAGTGAAATTAAATCGCCAACAAGGTGTAATGAACCCGCACATAAAATAACGCTTTGCGATTGTTGTTGTGCCTGTTTAACCGCGTCCTTAATATCGTTACAAGGGTTTGCATTTACCCCATTATCATTTAAAGCGGTTGCCAATTCATCTGCCGTCATTGCAGGTGCAGTTGAAAATGGGTTATCTTTTACTGTTACTGTATAGGCGTTATTAATATATGGTTTTAACGGTTCAATAAAGCCCGCCACATCTTTACCCGATAACATTCCACAAATTAAGGTAATTTTATCCACATTAAGGTTTTTAATGTTGTTTAAAATTGTTTCACTTGCCGATGGGTTGTGTCCACCGTCCATATAAATATCTTTATCTGTAATGCCAGATATATTTATCTTTTCAAATCGTCCACGGTGAATTGCATTTTGAATACCCACTGCATAATGTTTTGGGTCAACTTTAATGTTTGCCCTTGATAATTCCTGTACCGCGACAATGGCTGTACTTGCGTTTTCATATTGATGAATGCCAACTAGGTTTGGTTGCGGTAAGTTAAAACTGCCTTTATTTGTGTTTAAAACAAATGACTTGTCGTCCATTACTTCATAATCCCAATTAAGCCTGTATGCGTTTAAATGACTGCCTAGTTCATTTGCCTTACCTATAACAACCGCATCCACATCTAAATGGTTTTGTGGAGCAAGGACAACGCTTGCAAGCGGTCTTAATATACCCGCTTTTTCAGTGGCAATTTTTTCCACCGTATCGCCAAGGAATGCTTCGTGGTCCATATCAATACTGGTAATTACATTTACCGCTGTGTTTGGGACAACATTTGTTGAATCAAGTCTGCCACCCAAACCAGTTTCAAGCAATATTACATCCGCCTTATTATCCGCAAACATTTTAAAGCAAACCGCAGTTGTTATTTCAAAAAATGTGATTGGTGTTCCATTGTTAACTTCTTTTACTTGTTGTAAATATTTTAATAAATCACCATCACTTATTTCTTTGCCCGATATAATATAGCGTTCATTAAACTTAACCAATTCAGGTGAAGTATATCGGTGAACAACAAGCCCCGCCGATTCCAAAATACCTTGAATAAATGACAGGGTTGAACCCTTGCCATTTGTTCCAGCAATATGAATAACTGGTGGTAAATTGTTTTGTGGATTGCCAAGTTTTTCAAGCAATTCAAAAGTGCGACCCAACCCCAAGTCAATATTTTCAGGGTGCAGGTTTTGTAGCTCTTTTAAAATTTGTTCCACTTTTTCGTGGTTGCGAGAACTCATTATTTCTTTTTAATTAATAGCAAGCTTAATATTTTTGATAATTCAGCTTTTAAATCTTTGCGTGCAACAACCATATCAACCATTCCGTGTTCTTCCAGATATTCCGCTGTTTGGAATCCTTCTGGTAAGGTTTCACGAACTGTTTGTTCAATTACACGCTTACCTGCAAAGCCAATCATACATTTTGGTTCGGCAATGTGAATATCCCCAAGCATAGCAAACGATGCCGATACACCACCTGTTGTTGGGTTTGTTAATAACACAATGTATGGTAATTTTGCCGCTTTCACACGGTTAATTGCAACCGTTGTTCTTGCCATTTGCATAAGTGAAATAATGCCTTCTTGCATTCTGGCACCACCCGATGCAGGAACAATCATTAATCCCGCTTTTTTTGCAACCGCATTTTCCGCCGCAATAACGATACCTTCACCCACGGCTGAACCCATTGAACCACCCATAAAGGCAAAATTAAATAACGCAATAACTAATGGATTACCGCCAACTGTACCGCTTGCCACAACGATTGCATCGTCAAAGCCCGTTTTAGAACGGCTTGCTTTTAAGCGGTCAGTGTATTTTTTTGAATCTTTAAATTTAATTGGGTCATCACCCGCAGTTGTCACTGGAATAAGTTCATAATTTTCATTATCAAAAATGCTGTTAAGTCTGTCTTCCACAGGCATAGCAAAATGGTGATCAGAATGTGGTGAAACATACAGGTTATTTTTAAGTTCGCGGCGGTGAATAATATGACCAGTATCAGGGCACTTTAACCACGCATCTCCTGGAACATTATCATCCCCCGTTAAAAGCTTTGATAGTTTTGGTTTTAAATCTGTTAACCAGCTCATTCTTTTTATTCCTTAATATAAATTTTACTGTAAAAAATAATACTACAAATCAAATGTTTTTAAAAGACTATTTATTAACGCTGTCATATATACTTTGGGCAACTGCCTTCATATCTTCGGCTTGGGTAATTGGGCGTCCAATTACAATGTAATCAGCACCTTTATCAAGGGCTTGTTTTGGCGTCATAATTCGTTTTTGGTCGCCCGCATCTGCACCTTCTGGGCGAATGCCTGGAACAACAAGCACAAAGTCATCACCACAAGCTTGTTTAATTGCTTCAATTTCAAATGCGGAACAAACAACCCCGTCAAGACCGGCTTGTTTGGCAAGCTTTGCCATTTTAATAACTTGTTCGTTTGTGCCAGACGAATAACCAATTTCATTCATATCATTATCATCAAGTGCCGTTAAAATTGTAACCCCAATTACAAGTGGTGGGGTAACGCCAAGTTGTTCACCCAATTCAACCGCTTGGGCTTTTGCCTTTTTCATCATTTCAAGACCGCCTGCGGTGTGAACATTAATCATATTTGGAATATGGCCCGTCATTGCGCCCCTTATGGCACCAGCAACAGTATTTGGAATATCGTGGAATTTTAAATCAAGAAACAAATAATTATCGTTTCTTTCCATTACCTTGTTAACACCGTTTATACCGTTTGCGTTAAAGAATTCCAGCCCCAGCTTAACACCACCAACAAGATCGCCAATTTGTTCAATTGTTCCGCGAATCTTGGCAATGTTTGGTGTATCAAACGCGACCAATATTTTTTTGTGATTTTCCATTGAAGTTTAGTCCTTATTATTATTTAGCTTACTATACAATAAACCAAAAATAAAGCCAACCGCTATTGCAATTAATGTTAATAAAAATAAGGGCGTATCAAGCCCGCCGGGAAATGGCCACATGCCAACCGTGATGTTATTATTGTTTGATACAACAAATATAACTAGCAATAAAATCAATACAACATTAAACAGTTTAAATATAAAATTTGCGACAGGATTGTTTTTCATTATTTTTTATTATCAATTCGTTCTTTTAATAATTTTCCAGCCTTAAAATAAGGAACTTTTTTTTCTTCCGTTTCAAAAGTTTCACCTGTTTTTGGGTTTCTGGCTATGCTTGCTTTTCTTGTTTTTAAATCAAACGCGCCAAAGTTTCTAAACTCAACCCTTCCGTCATTTGCAAGCTGTTTTGAAATTTCTTTTAATATGCCATTAACTATTATTTCAACATCTTGTAATGATAGCTGAGAGTTTTTGTTGCTTATGTTTTGTATCAATTCTGATTTATTGATATTGTCCATAATCTGATTCCTAAATTAATATATTAAAAATACTTTAGCTGGTAAATACTATACACTAAAACACAATAAAAAAAAAGTTTTAATCTTTACAAAGTGCAATAAAAAAACTACAATTGTATTTATTTTGGAAAATTTTTTATATAACAGTGTTTTATTAAATGACAAAGCGGTACAATCATACCATATACTGCTCAAAGCAGTTTAAATCAAAAGTCGAGTCTGTCGCAAAAGTGACAAATATGTCGCCTGCCGACTTGGTAAAAGCTGCTTTTTTATTTGCCACATCTGATATGTTGGCAAAAATTGAGCTAGAATCAGACAAGACAATAGAGCGTGAAAAAATTGTAATTAAGTCTGGTCAAAATGCGGGACAAGTCATCTTTCGCAGACCAAGATTGCAAGTTATTTTGCCTTATAAAATGAATCTTCTTGCCCTGAAAAAAGCATTAACATTTGCCGTTTCCGCGGAAACATTTCAAACATCATCACCAAAGCCTGAAACACAGGTAAACCAACCACAGGCTAGGTATGAAAAAAGAATACCATTGGAATTGTTACCAAAAATTCCAGATTCAATAAGCACAATTCAAGACGCACTTCATCTGTTTGGGTTTCCACCAAACGCGATGATTAATAAAGAAGATTGTCGCAACCAATACACCAACTTATTAAAACAATTTCACCCAGATACGGGCGGCGATAATGCCTGTTCAATCCGAACAGAATTTTTACAACAGGCGTGGAAAATTGTTGAAGCAAACTTTGAATAATCATATTGTGCACAAAAAATAAAAATGTTTATCAAATAAACACTGTGCTTTATGCACACAAAATGCACATTTTAATAAAATGTGTAATTTTTAATTAAAAATCCCCAAAAACCATAAATAAGTTTTAGTGAGTCTAGAATCAAGAGGGGGGTGGCGACAATTAGTTATAAGAATTATAAATAAGTTTTAAATTTTTAGAATCAGGGTTCTTATGAACGATGGCTAGGTATTGCTAGCCGAGTGAATAAAACCGCAGATAATAAAAAGTTTAAAATTTATTTAAAAGGGCTTGTTTGGATATGTCATAGCTAAACCCACGCCTTGCCATACTCGCCAAATGCTTTTCGTTTATTTCGCCGTCAAAGTCCACAT
>JBMZFW010000045.1:0-9405 GCA_049615605.1 Alphaproteobacteria bacterium
AAGATTCCTAAATCACTTAGTTTTTCAAAGTCTTCCGTATCAATATCTTTGTATTCACTTTGTGATAAATCTTTTGGTGCGTCTTGTGGTTTTAAATATCGCCAGCCTTGGAATGGGCGGTGTGGATAATGTTCCGTTGGAATTACTTCTTTGTCCAAAATAATGGTTGCCCTTGTTCTGTCAATATCATCAACCCAAGTACCATAACCAAGTACTTTTTGACGGGCTGAAATCTTGCCCTTAATTACCCAATACAATGAACCGCTTTCTATTATTTCATCACCGCGGGTTGGTTTGTTCGTGGTATAGGCACAGACTTTGTCCGCACCAAGCTTTGCCCGTTGTTGCATTATTTCCGTTAATTCAGCAACGGATTCAATTCCCGCCGCAAGTTTTTTAAGATGTATTGTCATATTAATAAAGTGCTAGGCTAGCGATTCCTAAGAATACGAAAAAGCCAACCACATCGGTAATCGTTGTTAAAAACACGGTTGATGAAACCGCTGGATCAGAATTCATTTTTTCAAGGGTAATTGGTACAATAATGCCCGCAAGACCCGCAACCAATAAATTAACAATCATTGCAATTGATATTACCGCCCCAAGCACCATATCGTTAAACCATAAATAAACCCCAAGACCAGATATAATTGCAAATAAGATTCCATTTATTCCACCAACCAAAGATTCTTTCCATACAATACGAAAAGCATTTGCCGATGTTAATTCATTTGTCGCAATGGCACGAACCGCAACGGTTAATGTTTGTGTTCCCGCATTACCACCCATAGACGCAACAATTGGCATTAAGATTGCAAGGGCAACAACTTTTTCAATGGCATCTGTATACAGGCTGATTACCATAGACGCAACAATTGCCGTAATTAAGTTTACCAACAACCAAGGAAAACGAAGTTTTGCCGTTGAAAAAATATCTTGGTATAAGTCATCTTCAATTACCCCACCAAGTTTTAGTAAATCGTCTTCTGCTTCTTCTTCAATAATATCAACGATATCATCAACGGTAATTACACCAATTAATTTACCGTCATCATTTACAACTGGGGCTTCAATTAAATCATATTGTTTAAACAAGTATGCAACATCTTCTTGTGGCATGTCCGCTGGAATTGGGTATAGTGTTTCTTCGGTTAATAATTTTTTAACAGTGGTTTTTCGTGATGAAGTTAAAATCTTTGACAACACAACCACGCCTTTTGGTTTTGAACCACGACCAACCACGATAACAGAGTTAAAAGAATCTGGTAAATCATCGCGGTCATCACGCAACATATCAATGATATGACCAACCGTCCAAATTTCTGGAACAACAACCATTTCGTGTCGCATAATACGCGCGGCTGTTTCATCCGCATAAGATAGGGCTTCTTCATAAATGGCTCTGTCTTCACGGCTAGTGTACCTAAGTACTGCTTTTTGTTTATCTTCTTCTAAATCCTCAATAAGATAAATGGCGTCATCGGTTTCCAAATCTTCCAATAATTTGGCAAGTGGTTTTGGACGCATATTTTTAAGGACATCATCACGCATACTGTCATCAAGGTGGGAAATGATTTCACCATCAAGGTCGTCCCCTAAAATATCAAGTAATTGTTCGCGTTGGTGTTGACTTAATTGTTGATATAAATCGGCAACATCAACCGCTTGCAAAGGCGTAACGATTTTTTGTACTGTTTCAAAATCGCCATCTTCCAATGCATCAATAATATTAGATACAGATTCTTCGCTAAGACCGACTAGTTCGTCTAGTGCCTCTGTGTCTTGTTCTGTTATTTTTTCATCTTTTTTAATATCAACCATACTTTAACAATACGATAATTTAAGCCAATTGTGAATAACAAAAGCTGATTTTTTCTTAAAATTCAAATGTCTAATCCAAAAAATCAATTGAATGTTATTAAAAATAAGCATACCATTTTAGTATAATATATAAAAAGATGGGGAGAACGATAAAATGACAACAACACTTGATGATTCTGTAAAAGGTAAAAAAGTTGATTTTGATAGCATTCCAGTTATTGATATTGCAACACTAGTTGACGGAAGCGATATTGATAGCGTGGCAAAAGAATTACGCCATGTTTGTGAAAATGTTGGTTTCTTGTATGTTAAAAATCACGGTATCAGCGATGACACTATTAACGATATGTTAAAATTAACACGCGAATTCTTTGATTTACCAGTATCTGTTAAAAATAATATTCACATAAAAGATTCGGGAACAACATTGCGTGGATACATCGGTATGTACGAAGAAAATGTTGATCCAGAAAAAACCAAAGATTACAAAGAATGTTATGATATGGGGGCAAACAGTGATGATTCAATACCATTCTTTGGTATGAACAGATTCCCTGATGCGGAATTACCAGAATTTGGCAAAGTTGCAACCGCATATCACGATGCAATGTTAAAGCTTGGTAAATCATTATCACAAGGTATTGCCGTATCATTAGGTTTAGAAAAAGATTTCTTTGACGATAGGTTATCAGACCCAATTACGATTCAAAGATTTTTACATTACCCACCACAAACGGGTAAAATTGATGAAAGTAAAATGGGTATTGGCGCGCACACTGATTATGGATTTTTAACTATTTTATACCAAGATGACATTGGTGGATTACAAGTTCAAAATCACAGTGGCGAATGGGTTTCAGCCCCACCAATTCCAGGTACATTCGTTATTAATATGGGTGATTTATTACAAACATTAACGGGCGGTCGTTTTGTTTCAACAATGCACCGTGTAATTAATGCATCTGGTAAGGAAAGGTATTCAATGCCATTCTTTATGGATATGAATTTCAATGCGGAAGTAAAGGTTGTTCCAACTTGTGAAAATATCGCAGTGGAAAAAGTTGAACCATACAAATGTGGTCATCATAAATTCAGCAGGTTCGTTGACAGCTTCCCGCACCTTGAAGGGATTGATGTTAAGGCAACCCTTGACGCCGTACCAGAATAAAATTTATTTTTAAATTTATATTATCTTCACGGGGAAAAACTAAACTAGTAAATCTAGTCGTCGTTTTTCCCCGTTTGATTCTATAAACCTTAAAATAAATTTAGAATTTTAAAAAACAAGACAATGCACCCAAAACTGATTTTAATTAGATTAGAATCAAGGTTGTTATGAGCGACGGCTAGATTTAACTAGCCGAGCGAATAAAACCGAAGATAATAATCAATTAAAATTAGTTTCTTTTAATTAAATTTAAGTAATAATACATAATTAGATTTTAATGAGACAAGAATCAAAAAAGGGATGGTGACTACGACAAGTAGTCATTGAGCCATCCCTTTTGCAGATAATTGTCCATTAAAATTTAATTTCTTTTAAAGGTGAAATAATAAGGCTTACGCCCTTCACGAATGGCTTTTCGCTCATACCTTGTTTCAAACCAATCTTCGTCCCGTATACCCCAATCGTTTGGATTGTTATCCAGCCATTCAAAGTCTGGATGAACGGGTGCCCACTTCATTATCCATTGCAGGTATTTTGGGTGGTCGGTTGCAATGCGTAAGATTGCACCGGGTTTTAAAATTCTTGCTAGCCTGTCTAGATTATCAGGGGAAATAAACCTGCGGTAACGATGGCGGTATTTTCGCCACGGGTCACCAAACAAAGCAAATGCTTTATCAACTGAATTATCTTCCAATCTGTCCATAATATGACGGGCGTCATCGGGGTAAACTAAAACATTATCCAGATTTAATTCATCAATGTCCCTTAATAATTTTGCCGTACCATTAATATATGGTTCGCAACCAATAAGCCCGTGTTGTTTATACATTTGTGCAGTTGCGGATAAATGTTCCCCACCGCCAAAGCCAACTTCAAGCCACAGTTCATCTTTGTCTTTAAATAAAACATCTTTATTTAATTTTGTATCGCCCGCTTCAATAGAAATTTTTGGCAAGATTTCATCAAACCTATCTTGCATAGATGGGCTTAGGGCTTTGCCTTTTCGGCGACCGTAAAATTTATCGCCTGTTTGGCGTTTTGTTTCATCACTCATACCTACCTTATAATAAACTACTATATACTTGTCAAAGATTAATAAAAGGTTTATATTTTACCCATTATTTAAAGGCTGAAAAATGACTATTGAAAAATCTAATATACTTGAAGTTCTTGAAAATATTATTGATCCAATTTCTGGCGATAATATTGTGGCTGGTGATATGGTAAAAGAAATCCATATCAAAGGCGGTAATGTTCAAGTTGTAATTGAAATTAATCCAAGCACCCCTGCGGATAAAAGAAAAGCCATTGAATCATCGGCAGAAAATCTTATCCGTGATATTGATGGGGTTAAAAATGTTTATGTGATTATGACAGCGGAAAAAACAAACATTGCCAAAGGGGTAAAAGATGTTGCCCATATCATTGCGGTTGCATCGGGCAAAGGCGGTGTTGGTAAATCAACAACAACAACCAACCTTGCCGTTGCAATGCGAAAGATTGGCTTAAAGGTCGGCGTTATGGATGCGGATGTATTTGGTCCAAGCCAACCACGAATGCTTGGCATTAATGATAAGCCAGATGTATCAAACAAAGACGCATTACCACCGCTTGAAGGTTATGGGTTAAAGGCAATGTCTATTGGATTTTTAGTTGACGAAGATAAACCAGTTGTATGGCGTGGTCCAATGGTAATGGGTGCAATTAAACAAATGTTGGAAGATGTTATTTGGGGCGAACTTGATGTATTAATCGTTGATATGCCACCGGGTACTGGTGATGCACAATTAACCCTTGCCCAAACCGTACCATTAAGCGGTGCGGTGATTGTTTCAACCCCACAAGATATTGCATTAATTGATGCAAGAAAAGGTATTTCAATGTTTGAAAAAGTAAATGTTCCAATTCTTGGTATCATTGAAAATATGTCAACTTTTGTTTGTCCAAACTGTAATCACGAAAGCCACATATTCAGCAACGGTGGCGCGAAAGAAGAGGCGGAAAAGTTGGAAGCAAACTTCCTTGGTGAAATACCGCTTGATATTGATATTCGCAAGACTTCTGATGAAGGCAAGCCAATCGTTGCAACTAAACCAGATAATCCACAAGCAATCGCCTATATGGATATTGCGATGAAGATTATTCACGAATTGGAAAACCAAGAAGACACAGCACCAACAATTCAACTTAATTAAGGTTATGGGTTATGGATTTTAATTACACTGGTTTATTTATTGCCACATATATATTTTTATTAACACCGGGTGTTGGGGTGGCAATGTTATTGTCCCGTTCGTTAACTTCGGGTTTTTGGATAAGCATGTTTATGGGAATGGGTATGATACTTGGCGACCTTACCTATGCCACATTTGTATTAACCGCACTTAGTTCCGTATCACATATTATTGAGCCATATCTGTGGTATGTTCGTATGTTTGGTGTTGTTTATTTAATGTATATTGGTATTAGGCAGTTCTTTAAAAAGGCAATGGAAATTGAACAGGTAAAATCAAAATCATCTTATGCCAAAGAATTTACACTTGGTTATATAATAAGTGTGACCAATCCAAAAGTAGTTGCATTTTATATTGGTTTCTTACCATTATTTTTACCAGTTAATAAATTGGACTTTAACAATATTATTATTGCATTGTTTGTATCTTTCCTTGCATCATTCTTAGGGCTTCTTACCATATTATGGGTTGCATTAAAGCTAAAAACATTACTAATAAAAGATGATACGGCAATAATCGTAAATCGTATTCTTGGTGGGTTAATTATATTATTAAGTATAATGTTAATTATTTAGCAATTATATCAATTGCATTTTGAACCATCGTATCAATATCAACATTTGTTGTATCAACACTGTGGGCGTCATCGCATTTTATTAATGGGGAAGTTGCACGGTTTTTATCCGCCGTATCACGCACCTTAATATCATTTAAAATAGTTTCAAATTCCACATTATCACCGCGGGCTATTAATTCATCAAATCTGCGTTTGGCACGGACTTCTACATCTGCATCAACAAAGAATTTTACATCCGCATCTGGAAATATAACTGAACCAATATCCCTGCCATCAACCACAACGCCATCAAAGTTTTTTTCCAATGATACAGTTGGAAATTTTCTTTGATAATCTAGCAAGTTTTCCCTTACTTGTGGAATTGGGCTAACGATACTTGCCATTTTGCCAACTTCGTTTGAAACAAGTTCTGGGTTATCAAATTTAATGTCGGAAATACTGCCAATTAAATCAACAACCGCATTTGTATTTGATGGGTCGGTGTTTGTTTGTATTACACGATATGCTAATGCACGGTAAATTTTACCCGTATCAAGATGGGCATAATTAAAATGTTTCGCAAGGCGTTTTGCAAGTGTACCTTTTCCCGATGCAGCCGTACCGTCAATGGCAATTACAAATGATTTATGCATCTGAAAAATTCGCCCCTAGTTCACCCATTAAATCAACAAATGTTGGGAATGATGTTTTTACTGGATTTACATCGTCAATTAAAACAGGTTGTTCACTAGACAATCCCATGATTAAAAAGCTCATCGCGATTCGGTGGTCAAGATGGGTTTTAACAACCCCGCCACCTGCAACTGTATCATTGCCATAAACCGTATACCAATCTTCGCCCGCTTCTGTTTTAACACCATTGGCGTTTAATCCGTCCACTACAACTTGTAAGCGGTCTGATTCTTTTACTCTTAATTCTTCCACCCCTTGCATTGTGGTTTTGCCATTTGCGAATGATGCAACAACAGAAAGAATTGGATATTCATCAATCATACTTGGGGCGCGTTCGGCGGGAACATCAATGCCCGTTAATGGTGCGTACTTAATATTAATATCGGCAATCTTTTCCCCACCTTCAATGCGTTCGTTTGCAAATGTAATGTTTGCACCCATTTCAATTAATGTGGTAAATAATCCCGTACGGGTTGGGTTCATACAAACACCTTTTACGGTTACATCTGAATCTTTTACAATACATGCCGAAGCAACAATAAATGAAGCCGAAGACGGGTCGCTTGGTACAACAATATCCGCACCTTTTAATGTTGGCATACCTTGTAAAGTAATTACATCTTTGCCATCTGTTTTTTCCGTTTTAATTTCCGCACCAAAGTGACGTAACATATTTTCCGTATGGTCGCGTGTTGGTTCCGTTTCAATTACCGTTGTATTGCCACGACTTGTTAAACCCGCAAGTAATACAGCTGATTTTACTTGGGCTGATGCCACAGGCAATTCATAAGTAATTGGTAATATTTCATTTGTGCCTTGGATAGTTAATGGTAATTTACCTTCATTTGAATCAACAACCGCACCCATTGTTGTAAGCGGGTCAATTACACGCCCCATTGGACGGCTTCGTAAACTTGCGTCCCCAGTCATTGTGACTTTTATATTATGCCCTGCAATAATACCCATAATTAATCTTGTTGATGTGCCTGAATTACCCATATCAATAATATCATCTGGCTGATGAAGTCCGCCCAGACCCGTACCGATTACAGTCCACGACCCATCGTCATTCTTTGTAATTGTTGCACCCATCTTGCGGAATGCTTCGGCAGTTGCCATTACATCTTCGCCTTCAAGTAAGCCCGTAATGTTGGTTGTACCAATAGCCAAAGAACCAAACATAATTGAACGGTGGGAAATAGATTTATCCCCCGGTATTTTTGCCGTGCCATTAAATGAATTTATTTTTGATGATTGAAACTTTTGCATTAATATTATCCAAATTTATTGTTTTCAAAATATTACATTAATACAGCAATAAAATCAAAAATATTTTTAATATATAACTTTTTGTTATATAATAAACTTATGAATTACGACAACTTAATAAAACAATGTAAATATTTGAAGCCATTTTACGATAAATATGGCACCCCTGATATAACAGAAAAGAATGAAAAATTTTCTGGGTTAATAAAAACAATTACAGGGCAATTATTATCCACAAATGCGGCACGCACCATATACAACCGTGTAATGGAAAAAGTTGGCGGGGAAAATTATGACGACTGGTTAAAAATAAGCTTTGATGATTTAAGGGCTTGTGGTTTAAACAAAGCAAAAATTGATACATTAACCACCGTTGCAACGGACATAAAAAATAACACCCTTGATTTTGAATGGTTGGTAAAACAAGACAGCCAAACCATCTACGACATATTAATAAAATACAAAGGCATCGGTGATTGGACAGCCAAAGGTTATCCATTAATGCAATTACAAAAAGAAGACTTTTTCCTTAACGAAGATTTGGGGGTAAGGGACGGCGTACAGGTTGTAATGAATTTAGACGAACGCCCAAGCAGTGAATATTGCCAAAAAGTTTACGAAAAAAATTGGCAACCTTATGGCGGAAGTGCTAGCCGTCTTATGTGGTTTTATAAAGATAGCCAGAAAAATAAAAATTAATCTTCCCACCATTCTAAATTTGGACCCGCAGGTACAATTCCGTGTGGATTAATATGTTTGTGTGTTAAATAATAATGGTCTTTTAAATGTGGCATATTGATTGTGCTTTTTATTTCTGGGATTGTTATCAATCTTTTTAAATATGCATAAAGATTTGTAAATTGTTTTAATGGTTTTTTGTTGGCTTTGAAATGTATTTCATATACGCTTTCACACCTTACAAGACTTGCAAATAAAAAGAAGTCAGCAAGTGTAATTGTTTCGCCAAATAAATAATTTTTATTCGCCAGTCTGTTATCCATTTCAGCCATTGCATCAAATAGTTCGTTTATTGCTTTGTCATAAATATCCTGTTTATTTGCAAAGCCTGCAATGTAAACTTTTCTGTTGATATTATCATGCAACCAATTTTGTAATTGTTGTTGTTCATTACCGTCGCCATAAATTAAATTGGTTTTATTTTTTGCCAAGTCTTTCCAATTGGTGGCAAGTTCAGTTGCAATATGATTTGAATCTGTGCTTACAACTTTGTTTTCTTTTTTATCCCACAGCACAGGCACAACAACACCGCCCGAATAATCAGTTTTATGTTTAGTAAATATTTCATATAAATAAGATTTGTTATTTATTTCATCTGGATATTCACTGTTAAATTCCCAACCTTTATCATAACGAACAACACCAACTGATGATACGGAAATTATATCGTTTAAGCCCATATAATTAATTGTTAAAAATGGACGATGGGCAAATGGACACGCATACGACATATATAAATGATAACGATTTGGTTCGGGTGTTATTGTTTCGGCAAAGTTATCAATGTTTTTAAGTCCGCTTATATCTTTGTCATTTTGCCAAATGCCATTTTCAAGAACTGCCATAATTATTTTATCCTTTAAAAAACCAAAAACTTACTTTAGTGAGTCTAACAAAAAAGAACTAAATATAAAACAGTTTTAGTG
>JBMZFW010000046.1:0-9086 GCA_049615605.1 Alphaproteobacteria bacterium
CCCTTAAAATAAGACTCTTCTTGACATAAAAAAGAATCTATACTAGGTTGTCCTTAACTTAGATAGAAATTTTAAGGTGGATTTGTTCTCAAATCCGCCTTTTTTATATGGTAAATGAAATGACAAGTGTAACTGATAATGTTAAAGAAATAATTACCCCAAGCCTTGAAGACATTGGCTTATGGGTGGTAAGCGTTCGTATGATGGGTGGGGCAGAAATGCCAACACTTCAAATTATGATTGACCGCATTAACGGTACGCTTGTTGATGTAAAAGATTGTGAAAAAGCATCGGATATTATTGATGCGATTTTAGATGTAGAAGACCCAATTACATCGGCATACAATCTGGAAGTTTCAACGCCGGGTATTGACCGCCCACTAGTGCGTGAACAAGATTGGGAAAAATTTGTTGGATTTGAAGCAAAAGCGGAATTGAAAAATCCAACAGAAACTGGTCGTCGTCGTTATCGTGGAATTATCAAAGGTTTCAAAGATGCGGTAATTACAATGGAAGTTGATAATGAAGACGAACAAATTGATTTTAATAATATTCAATTTGCCAAACTTATTTTAAGTGATGAGCTAATGGAATTTTGTAAAAAAGAAGTAGAAGCAATAAATAGTTAAATTTTATAATTTTTAAGGAGTAATAAAAATGGAACAATCTATTCGTACAGACATGCTTACAATCGCAAGCACAGTTGCCCGTGAAAAAGGCATTGAAATAGAACAAGTAATTGAAGCACTTGAAAGCGCAATTCAAAAAGCGGCTGCTTCAAGATACGGTTTAGAATTTGATATTCGCGCGAAAATCAATCGTGATAATGGTTCAGTTGACCTTGCAAGATTCACAGAAGTTGTTGCAAATGATGATGAACTTGAAAACGAAATGACACAGATTACTCTTGCTGGTGCGAAAGTTTCACACCCTGGTTTATCAGTTGGCGAATTCATTATTGATGAATTACCACCAATTGAATTTGGTCGTATTGCGGCACAAACGGCGAAACAAGTTATCGTACAAAAAGTTCGTGACGCTGAACGCGAAAGACAATATGAATCTTATAAAGACAGAGTTGGCGAAATCTTAACTGGTACAGTTAAGCGTGTTGAATACAATTCAATCACTGTTGACCTTGGTATGGCAGAAGCCGTTATGTTACGCGAAGAATCTATGGGTCGTGAACAATTACGCCGTGGTGACAGAGTTCGTGCTTATCTTTATGATGTTCGTCGTGAACAACGCGGTCCACAAATTTTTGTAAGCCGTACACACCCACAATTCCTTGTTGCATTATTTAAGCAAGAAGTTCCAGAAATTGAAGAAGGTACAATTGAAATCCTTAATGTTGCCCGTGACCCAGGTTCGCGTGCAAAAATGTGTGTTCGTGCAAACGAAACAGGTATGGATCCAGTTGGTTCTTGTGTTGGTATGCGTGGTTCACGTGTTCAACAGGTTGTATCTGAATTACTAGGTGAAAAGATTGACATTATTGAATACATTGACAATCAACAAATGTTAATTAAAAAGGCATTACAACCAGCAGAAGTTTCACAAGTAATCATTGATGAAATGACTGGTAAAGCAGAAGTAGTAGTTGACGAAAGCCAACTTTCACTTGCAATTGGTCGTCGTGGTCAAAATGTTCGCCTTGCAAGTCAAATGTTAAAAATTGACTTAGACATTATCACAGAAGAAGAGTCACAAAAACGCAACGAAGAAAAATACAAAGTTCGTTCTGAAATCTTCCAATCTGTACTTGGTGTTGACGATGTAATGGCAAGACTATTAGTACAAGAAGGCTTTACTTCGGTTGAAGACTTTGCAATGATTCATGTTGATGAATTAATGGAAATTGAAGGCATCACTGAAACAGTGGCAACTTCATTACAAGAAAAAGCAAAAGCCCACATTGAAAAAGAAGCAAAAGAAGTTGAAAAGACTATTAAGGAATTAAAAGTTGAACAAGACTTAATTGACTTTATCGGTGGTGGCATTGCCATTGTAAACTTAGCGAAAAACGATGTTAAGTCATTAGAAGACCTAGCTGACTTAGCCGCTGATGAATTACAAGAATTCCTTGCTGATTTAGGTATCACAGAAGACGAAGCTGCAAACATTATTATGCAAGCACGTGAATCTGCGGGTTGGTTTGATGACGAACCATCTGAAGAAACAACAGAAGAAGCTGGGGAATAATTAAAGTAATATAAATTACAGGTGGGGTATCATAAATGGAAAAAGAAAATTCTTTAACCCGCTGTTGTTTAGTTAATCGCAAGGTTTTACCAACAACAGAAATGATACGCTTTGTAGTATCCCCTGATAATAAGGTTATACCTGATATTAAGGGGACACTTCCTGGCAGGGGAATGTGGATTGAATGTAATCCAAATTCAATTGCCAAGGCGATAAAGGGAAATTTATTTTCTAAGTCGGCAAAAAAATCTGTAAATGTTGATGCTGATTTATTGGAATTAACAGAAAAGTTATTACGAAAAAGAATTATTGAACATATTTCATTGGCACGCCGAAGTGGCAACGGAATAAATGGATTTGAAAAGGTAAAGGAATTATTAAAATCAGGCGAATGCCACTTGGTATTTTTATCAAACGCACAAAGCGACAGTTCGGAAAAACTTATCGGTATGTGCAAAATGTTGGAATTACCATTTTATACTGTACTTAGCATTGATGACTTAAGCCAGATTATGGCGGGTGAAAATGTAAACTATGCAGGGATAAAAAAATGTGGTATATCAAATGTGATTAATACAGAGGCAACTAAATTAAGTATGCTTATTGACGGAGAATAAATTGGAATGAGTGACGATAAAACAAAAAAACCATTATCTATTGGCGGTAAATTAATCGGCGGTAAACCATTAACGATTGGTGGCTTAGGTATTGGTGCGAAAAAATCACCAGCTAAAAAATCATCAGCACCTGATGCTTCTGATGCGGAAATCAAACGCAAAAAAGAAATATTGGAAAAGGCTGGCGATGTATCTGAAAAACTTCGCCTTGAAGCAGAAGAAGCAGAATTACGCGCGAAAAAGCGTGTTGAAGAACAAGCAAAACGCGATGCTGAATTAAAAGAGCTTGCGAAAAAATCTGAAGAAAAAAATAAACAATCTGATAGAAAACCAGAACCAAAATCTGAATCAAAATCAGATGCTCCGCAAATGGTTGAACCTGTACAAGTTCAAACAACAAAGCACGCTGGTAAAACCGAAGAAAAAACAGAAGAAAAAGCAAAACAGCCAAAGAAAACTAAAAAAGGCGAACCAGAGCGCCGTCAAAAATCAAAACTTACTGTTGTTGATGCCTTGGCTGAATCTGATGACGATTTTGAAATTCCATCGGGTCCATCACTTGCAAGTATTAAGCGTCGCCGTGAAAAAGAAAAAATCAAAGCGCGTGAAGCACTTACAAGCCAAGAAAAAATTATCCGTGATGTGGTAATCCCTGAAACAATCACTGTTGGTGATTTGGCAAACCGTATGGCGGAAAGAACAGCCGATGTAATCAAAGAATTAATGAAGCTTGGCGTTATGGCAAATTCAAGCCAATCTATTGATGCCGATACAGCGGAATTAATCGTAACTGAATTTGGTCACAAATTTAACCGCGTTGCGGAAAGTGATTTGGAAGACGAATTATTCAAAGACGAAGAAGACGCACCAGAAACACTTGAATCACGCGCACCTGTTGTGACAATTATGGGTCACGTTGACCACGGTAAAACATCATTACTTGATGCACTTCGTGAAACAGATGTGGTAAGCGGTGAAGCCGGCGGTATTACACAGCACATTGGTGCATACAATGTGACACTTAAAAGCGGTCGTTCAATTTCATTCCTTGATACACCAGGTCACGAAGCATTCACACAAATGCGTCAAAGGGGTGCAAATGTAACCGATGTTGTTGTACTTGTTGTTGCGGCAAACGATGGCATAATGCCACAAACGATTGAAGCAATCAGTCACGCCCAAGCAGCAGAAGTTCCAATCATTGTTGCAATTAATAAAATTGATGTGGAAGGTGCGGATCCAAACCGCGTACAAACACAATTACTAGAACACGGCGTACAAACGGAAAACTTTGGCGGTGATGTTCTTGCGGTGGAAGTATCTGCAAAACAACGCAATAACCTTGATAAATTGGAAGACGCTATTTTATTACAAGCAGATATGCTTGAATTAAAAGCCAATCCAAATGCCAACCCACGCGGTACAGTGGTTGAAGCAAAAATGGAAAAAGGTCGCGGTTCAGTTGCAACTGTATTAATTCAAAAAGGTACACTTAAAATTGGTCAAATCTTTGTGGCGGGTACACAATGGGGTCGTGTAAGGTCTATTGTAAACGACAAAGGTAAAAACCAAAAAGACGCCCACCCATCATTACCGGTTGAGGTACTTGGTTGGAACGGCACACCACAAGCCGGCGATGAATTTATCGTTGTTGAAAACGAAGCCCAAGCAAGGGAAATTACGGAATACCGTGAAAAGAAAGAACTAGCCGAGAGAAACACTATTTCTGCATCAAAAGGTTCAGTGGAAGATATCTTTGCACAAATCAAACAAGGTGAAATTAAAGAACTTCCAATGATTATTAAAGCCGATACACAAGGTTCGGTTGAAGCAATCAAAGGTTCTGTATCAAAGTTTGATAACGATGAAATTAAAGTTAAAATTATTCACGCAGGTACTGGTGGTGTAACTGAATCTGATGTAAGCCTTGCTTCGTCAATGAACGGTTTAATCTTTGGTTTTAATGTTCGTGCCAATGCACAAGCCCGTGACCTAGCGGAAAAAGAAGGTCAAGATATTCGTTACTATTCAATTATCTATGATTTAATTGATGATGTTAAGGGAATGTTAAGCGGTATGTTAGCCCCAGAGATTAGCGAAGAATTAATTGGCTATGCGGAAATTCGTCAAGTATTCAAAGTTTCAAAACTTGGTAATATTGCCGGTTGTTATGTAACAGACGGTACGGTTAAACGCGGTGCAGGTGTTCGTATTTTACGCGATGATGTGGTAATTTATGAAGGTTCACTTAAACAATTAAAGCGTGAAAAAGACGATGCTAAGGAAGTAAAACAAAACTACGAATGTGGTATGATGTTTGAAAACTATGACGATATTAAAGAAGGCGATATCGTTGAATGCTTTGAGAAAGTGGAAACTAAACGCGAGCTGTAATTGCAATGACTAAAAACCGTGCAGGAAAACCACCATCACAACGCCAACTAAGGGTTGGTGAACAAGTAAGACAAGCAATCAGTGATATGCTTCGTCGTGGTGATATTTATGACCCTGAATTAAACAGCGTATCGGTTACAATTACCGAAGTTTCAATTTCACCTGACCTTAAAAATGCGGTTGCCTATGCGGTGCCACTTGGCAATGACGATGGGGAAAATATTATCAAAGCATTAAACAGAAATTCAAGCCAATTTAAACATTACATTGCAAAAAATATTGATTTAAGAGCACACCCAAGAATAAGTTTTAAATTGGATACGGCATTTGATTATGCCGAAGAAATCACCCACTTATTAAACAAAGCAAAACAAGATGGGCAAGAATAAAAAAGGTCTGGACATAGACGGCTGGGTAATCATTGATAAACCCGAAGGCATCGGTTCAACACCAATCGTTTCAAAAGTAAGACGCGGACTTAACGCAAACAAGGCGGGGCACGCTGGCACCCTTGACCCATTTGCAAGCGGGATATTACCAATCGCATTGGGACTTGGTACAAAGACAATTCAATTCATTCAAGATGCGGAAAAAGAATATACTTTCACTGTTCAATTTGGCAAGACAACTGATACTTTGGATACGGAAGGTATTGAAACTGATAAAACAGAATCAATTCCAACAGAAGCAATGATTCTTGAAACATTACCAAAATTTATTGGAAAAATTAAACAAATACCACCCGCATACAGTGCCATTAAAATTGATGGTAAAAGGGCTTATGATTTGGCAAGGGCAGGCGAAGAAGTGGAAATTCCAGAACGGGAAGTTGACATTAAAGAATTGGAATTTTTAGGCTGGGAATCAAAGGATTCCGCCAATTTCAGGGTACTTTGTGGCAAAGGCACTTATGTGCGAACGCTTGGTGCTGATATGGCAAAAGCAATGGGAAGTTTGGGTTATTTAACTGCACTTCGCAGAACCCGTGTTGGTATGTATGATTTAAAAAGTGCAATAACACTTGCAAATTTTGAAAAAATAATACATAAAGACTTTGAAATTGATGATGTTGTGTTATCAATTGAGTCTTCACTGGCTGGTATCCCGGTGTTGACTGTCGCGGACAGAAAGGCTGGCAAGTTTCAATCTGGTCAAACTTTTGGGGGTTCGCATCTTGGCGATTATGCTGACTATGATATTATAGTCGTTGCCACAACCACACATATTTACGGCTTTGGTCGTGTTGTTGATGGGGTTGTAAAATCGGTAAGAGTATTTAATAACCCGGTACCAAAAAAAGGATAAAAGAAATGTCTATTTCAAAAGAAGAAAAAGCAAAATTAGCGAAAGAATTCGGTAAAGATGCAAACGATACAGGTTCAGCGGAAGTACAAATTGCGATTTTAACAACGCGTATTAAAAACTTAACTGAACACATGAAACCAAATCACAAAGATTTCCACTCTCGTCGTGGTTTATTAACGATGGTTGGTAAGCGTCGTAGCTTACTTGGATATCTTAGAAAAAAATCTGAAGACCGCTACCAAGAAGTGGTTAAGAAATTAGGCTTACGCCACTAATAAACAGATTTTTTTAATCTAAATAAAAAAAGCCCAATGGTAATAATTTATCATTGGGCTTTTTCTTTGCTATTTTTTATTGAATATGTTATATATCGCCTTGAAATCTATAATAAGAATTAAAGATTAAAAAAAGATGCACAGGAACGGGTCTTGTGCCAAGACATAAAAGAGGAAATATAATTATGTTTAACATAGTAAAAAAATCTATTGAGTGGGGCGGTAAAACCCTTACACTTGAAACTGGTAAAATTGCGCGTCAAGCGGGCGGTTCAGTTGTTGTGACTTACGGTGGTACAAAGGTACTTTGTAATTCAACTTCGGCGAAATCTGTTAACCCTGATGTGGACTTTTTCCCATTAACTGTAAATTATCAGGAAAAATATTATGCATCGGGTAAAATCCCTGGTGGCTTTTTCCGTCGTGAAGCGCGTCCAACGGAACGCGAAACACTTATCTCTCGTTTAATTGACAGACCAATTCGTCCATTATTTGATGAAAAATTCAAAAATGAAACACAAGTTGTGGCAACTGTTATTGAACACGATCTTGAAAATGAATCTGATGTGACAGCTATGATTGGTGTATCTGCTGCCATCTCTATTTCTGGTGTACCATTTATGGGGCCAGTTGGTTGTGCCCGTGTTGGTTATGAAAATGGCGAATATGTGCTTAACCCAGAAATGGATAAAATTTCAGACCTTGATTTGGACTTAGTTGTTGCTGGTACAAACGAAGGGGTTCTTATGGTTGAATCAGAAGCATCTGAATTATCAGAAGAAATTATGCTTGGTGCGGTTGAATTTGGTGCGAAAGCTTACCAAGAAGTAATCGCCCTTATTAATGACTTTGCAAAAGAAGCAGGTAAAGAAGCTTGGGACTTACCAGAAACTGAATCTTGGGAAGCCGAAGTAAAAGCAGAAATTGAAAACCTTGCAAAAGCCGACCTTGAAAAAGCATACAAAATTGTTGCGAAACAAGAACGCGTTGCGGCTGTTTCTGAATCAAAAGAAAAAACAATCACTGCGATTGAAGAAAAATTCGGCGATGACATTAATTATGTAAAAGTTGGTGGCTTCTTTAAGAAACTAGAAGGCGATATCGTTCGTGGTAATATCTTATCAACATCAAAAAGAATTGATGGTCGTGGTCTTGCCGATGTTCGTCAAATTGAAACGGAAACTGGTTTATTACCAAGAACACACGGTTCATCTTTATTCACACGTGGTGAAACACAAGCCCTAGTTGTTGCAACACTTGGTACATCGGTTGATGAACAAATGGTTGACGGTCTTGAAGGCTTATCAAAAGAACACTTTATGTTACACTATAACTTCCCACCATATTCTGTTGGTGAAGTTGGTCGTATGGGTGCAACGGGTCGTCGTGAAATCGGTCACGGTAAATTAGCATGGCGTGCGATTAACCCATTAATGCCAAACAAAGAAGACTTCCCATACACAATCCGTGTGGTAAGTGAAATTACTGAATCAAATGGTTCATCTTCTATGGCGTCTGTATGTGGTTCATCTATGTCATTAATGGATGCAGGTGTTCCATTAAAAGCACCATGTGCGGGTATCGCAATGGGCTTAATTAAAGAAGGCGATGACTTTGCGGTTCTGTCTGATATTATGGGTGATGAAGACCACCTTGGCGATATGGACTTTAAAGTTGCTGGTACTAACAATGGTATTACTGCATTACAAATGGATATTAAAATCACATCTATCACATTTGATATTATGAAGACAGCCCTTGAACAAGCAAAAGGCGGTCGTGAACATATCCTTGGTGAAATGGCTAATACTATTACATCGGGTCGTGATGATGTATCTGATTACGCACCAAAAATGGAATCATTCAAAATTCACCCGGATAAAATCCGTGAAGTAATTGGTTCTGGTGGTAAAGTAATTCGTGAAATTACGGAAACAACTGGTGCGAAAATTGATATTGACGAAGACGGTACAATCCGTGTTGCTGCGGTAAACGGCGATTCAATGAAACAAGCCAAAAAATGGATTGAAGACATTGTTGCCGAACCAGAAGCAGGCGTAATTTACAAAGGTAAAGTTGTAAAGGTTGTTGAATTCGGTGCATTCGTAAACTTCATGCCAAACAGCGATGGCTTGGTTCACATTTCTGAATTACAAGACGCCCGTACTGAAAATACAACAGATGTTGTAAACGAAGGCGACGAAGTATTCGTTAAATGTCTTGGCTTTGACCGTGGTAAGGTTAAATTATCTATGAAGGTAGTTGACCAAAAAACGGGGGAAGAGCTTCCTGC
>JBMZFW010000047.1:0-7327 GCA_049615605.1 Alphaproteobacteria bacterium
TTACATAAAGCCCATCAACACAAGTTGCACCATTAACATCGGTTTTAATTCCGCCAATTTGATAATGTACTGCGGTACGAATTGGAATTTTGTTATAGTTAACATCATATTGTTTGCAAATATTTGCAATTGTTGGGAAACGGGTTGAAAATTTTTCAATAGAAGAGGTATCTAAATAAACACGCTTACCCGTTTGGCGGGTTTTAAACACAGCACGGCTTACCACATCACGCGGTGCAAGTTCATTCATTGGATGATTGATTTCCAATTTTTCATCTTTACCAACGATTAATTTTGCACCTGCGCCGCGGATTGCTTCTGAAATTAATGGAAGGCGTGGTATTTGTGCGGTAATTTCAACTGGTAAATCAAGTGCAGTTGGATGATATTGGAAAAATTCCATATCTGTTGCTTCGCTTCCGGCTTGCATGGCAAGTTCAAATGCAGATAATGGTTGGGCAGGTGCTGTACGGGAACTGAATATTCCGCAACCACCACCAGTCGCCAGAACAACCGAAGATGTATTAATTGTAAAACCTTGGGTTTCAATGCCACAAACAACATTGTTATCATCTTGTAATAGGGCAGATATTTCACCTTTGATAAAAGTAATATTATCTTGGCTAGATACTTTTTTAAATAACGCTTCAATGATACCTTTACCTGTTGCGTCACCACCAATATGGGCAATGCGTGAATCCGTATGACCGCCTTCGCGACCTTTTGACATATTACCATCGTTGTTTGTGTCAAAGATTATGCCTTGTTCTTGCAACCAATTTATTGTTTCGCTTGAATTTCTTATAAAGTGATTTACCACATTTTCATCACACATACCCGCACCGGCATTTACCGTATCGCATATATGATTGTTGATTGATTCATCGTTGTTTTCGGAAAAGGCAATACCGCCTTGGGCAAACATTGTTGAACCAGATTTCCCCGGTAAGTTATCAGAAACGATAATTATATTTGTATGTTGGTCAAATGATAATGCACAAGATAATCCGGCGATACCAGTACCAACGATAACTACATCACATTCAATGTTATTCATTAGCTTACATCCAGCATACGCTGTACTGCACCGTGTGCTTTTTTGATTGTTTCATCGTCAAGGGTTACTTCAACCGTTTCTTTCTTTAAACATTTTAAAATGTTTTCAAGGGTAATCTTTTTCATATGTGGACACATTCGGCACATACCAACAAATTCTGTATTCGGTGATTGTTTTGCGATATTTTGGCTCATTGAACATTCGGTAATAAGGGCAACTTTTGCCGGTTGATTATCAATTACATAATTTATCATCCCCGCTGTTGAACCAGCAAAGTCCGCTTCTGCGACAACTTCTTTTGGGCATTCTGGGTGGGCGATAATTGTTAAGTTTGGATCGCCTTTGCGTAATGATTTCATTTCATCAACAGTAAACAGTTCGTGTACTTCACACGCACCATCGTCCCAAGTAATACATTTAATACCCGTTTGTTTTTCCACATTACCAGCCAAGTATTTATCAGGGATAAGAATAATTTCATCAACGCCCAATGACTTTACAATTTTTTCCACATTTCCCGATGTGCAACAAATATCCGTTTCTGCTTTAACATCTGCCGTTGTGTTTACATAGGTAATAACAGGGCGACCTGGATACTTTTGTTTTAACATTCTTACATCCGCACCAGTGATTGATGATGCCAACGAACAACCCGCTGTTTCATCAGGGATAAGTACCTTTTTTTCAGGGCTTAATATTTTTGATGTTTCCGCCATAAAGTGAACGCCCGCCATAACAATTATATCGGCGTCTGTTTTTTGACCTTCAATGGCAAGGGCAAGGCTGTCGCCAACAAAATCAGAAACACAGTGATAAATATCAGGTGTCATATAATTGTGTGCAAGTATAAACGCATTCTTTTCTTTTTTAAGTTCGTTTATTTCATCAACAATAGGCTTAATATATTCCCAATCATCAGGTGAATATATGTGCTTTATTTTTGAATATGTATCAATGGATTTAATATTTTTATTAATCATAATGTTTTAATGTGGTTTTAAACCTTAAATTTTATGCCTAAACAATAATGTTTTTGCCTTTTTAAGTCAAGTATTTTAAATGATATGAAATATTAAAAAAACGACAAAAAAGATATATATTGTTGACAGGCGACAAGAAAAACAATACGATTATATACAAGATAACGACAAAAATAAAAAACAGGAAGTTATATGATTGAATTTATAAGCGAAAATATCCCTTATGTTGATGTTTCCATCGTATATGCTATTGTCTTTGCACTAGCCTTTAAAAACAGAATAATTACAAGCTATGTCTTTGTAAATATACTGCTTTTTGTTCTTTTGTATATGTTAATTGATTCAGTAAATATCTTATTCTTTGACAGTTCTGAATTGTTTATTAGTCCATTTCTTGATGAATATTACATAAGTTATGGTATTTTGGTTATCGCAATTATCCGCGTAATATCTAGTCTTTTCAAAAAAGAAAGACGCGTTTTCGGAAAAAAATAACATTTTTTCATTTTACCTATTGACATTAGGAAAAAAATCATATATAACATTACTTGAAAACACCACAAGTGCGTCCAAAATTTGGATTTAACTTCTGGTGTTTTTTTGTGGATAACTTTTGCCCACAGTTTAAATTTTTTAGATACCATAGATCCTTTTATTAAAGCCCGATTTTTATCGGGCTTTTTTTATGGGGGCAATCTGTATGTTTATAAAAAAACAATAATAACAAGATAAACATAAAGAAAGGAAAATATAATATGACACAAAATCTTGAATTATCATTTGTCCGCGCATTTGAAGCGGAAGTACACAGCGCCTATCAACGAATGGGCTCAAAACTTCGTGGAACAGTAAGAACTAGAAACAATGTAAAAGGTTCGACTACTACATTCCAAGTTGTTGGCAAGGGTTCAGCTGGCACAAAAGCCCGTAACGGTCAAGTTCCAGTTATGAACATCAACCACACACCAGTTGAAATTGCATTAAGCGATTACTATGCGGGTGATTGGCTTGATAAATTAGACGAATTAAAATTAAACCACGACGAAAAGACAGTTGTTGCAAATGCAGGTGCATATGCACTTGGTCGCAAGACTGATGAACTTATCATCAATGCACTTGATGCGAATGCATCAATTGCAACGACTACTAAATCGGCAACTGACCTAAGAAAAACTGATGGCTTAACAAAAGCAAAGGTATTATCAGCATTTGAAAAGCTTGGCGAAGCCGATGTTCCAGATGATGGTGACCGTATTGCGGTTGTTGGTTGGAAACAGTGGTCTGATTTAATGGCATTACCTGAATTTGCAAGTTCTGATTACATTGGTAAAGATGAACTTCCTTGGAAAGGTACACAAGCAAAACGCTGGTTAGGTACATTATGGATTCCACACAGTGGTTTAACAATTAAATCTGGTGCAAGACAATGTTATTGGTATCACAAAAATGCCATTGCCCACGCATCAGGCAGTAATGTTAAAACAGATGTTTCGTGGCACGGTGACCGCGCGGCATTCTTTATTAATAATATGATGAGCCAAGGTGCCGGCGTTGTTGATGCATCTGGTATCGTTAAATTTGAATGTGCAGAATAAGGGGGTAAACTATGAGTTTTAATATTAATAATTTATCAGTCCTTGCCTATGCAAACGGTTTTACATTATGGCATTTAAAATCATCAGACAATATGGCTGATGTTGATACAGCGGGCTATCTTAACGAAGCAAACGAAATGATTAGAATTGGCGACATTATAATTGTTTCAGCTTCTGATAAGACAGGCTTTGTTACGGTATCTGCAAATGCAAGTGGTGTTGTTGATGTAAACAATGCACTTGAAATTACGGCTACTGATACAGACTAAATAAACAAAAATAAATTAGCCCCCATTATTTTATAGTGGGGGCTTTTTTTATGAAAGGAATAACAATGGCAAAAAATAAAATAGATTTAATAAATCGTGCCTTGGTAAGTATTGGTGCAAACCCAATTCAGGGTTTAGAAGAAAATACTTCCGAAGCATTGGTTTTAAAAGATACATATAATGGTATTCGCGATGGATTGTTATCGTCGTATCAATGGCGATTTGCTATTAAAAATGCAAGGCTTCAATTAATTAGTGAAGATACAGACGGGACATATCAATTTGGATTACCTGCGGATTGTCTAAGGATACTTGATGTTGACGCAAATGGTTATGAAGTAAGAAATGGTATCTTAAAAACACAAACACAAATCGTGGAAATAAGATATATTTTCAGACCAGAGGAAGAAGACTTCCCCGCATATTTTGATAATGTACTAGTTAGCAGAATTGCGGCTGAAACTTGTCTTCCATTAACGGACAGTACCACACGAACAGATTTCTTATTCGGCAGGTTTGAAAAGGAATTTAAACAGGCAAGGCTTATTGATGCTTCACAAGAAGTAAACGGTAATCTTAATCTTAATATTTTAACGGATGTAAGATTATGAAGTCTAAGTTAATTAAAACTTCGTTTGCAAGCGGGGAATTAATGCCTGAATTATATGGGCGAAGTGATTTGCAAACATATCAAAATGGTGCATCGGAATTAACCAATGTAAATGTATTAACAACAGGCGGTGTAATAAGACGGTCTGGTTCGTTATTGGTTGGATTGGTTCCAAATGGTGCAAAGTTGTTTGGATTTTCCGTATCTGAAAATGATTATATGGCGGTTTTTTACGATAAAAAAGTTGATGTATATAATGGTTTAAACAAAGTTTCAACTTTGGATACGCCTTATGGATTAGCGGATTTAAAAGATTTATTCTTGCAACACAACAACAATAATTTATGGATTTGTTCAGGCAAATATCCAATTAAAAGAATTGTATTTGAAAACAATACCTTTGCTATTAATGAACCAAGCTTTAGTGGGCTTCCAAATAATGTATTTAATGCAAATGATGGATACGCTAAAACAGTTGGCTTTTATCAAGGCAGGGTAATATTAGCAGGCACAAATAAATATCCAAACCGTATATGGTTTTCAAAATCTGGTTCAATGGATGATTTTTCATTGGGCAAAGCACTTGATGATGAAGGGATTGATATTAATCTGTTGTCATCGGGTAATGATTTCATTACGGGAATTTATTGTGGTGCAAACTTAATAATATTTACCAATGCGGGTGAATGGATTATTAAAGGCGAACCAATTACACCAAATGATATTGTGGCTAGCAAATATTCATCTATTGGCAGTCCGCGCGACAGACGCATTGATATTGTAGGTACGGAAAAGAAAGTGTTATTTGTAAATGCTTTAAACAACAATATTTATGGTTTTGAACAGGATAAATCAATATCCCTAAGCTTTTCATCAGAAGCAATGGTTAGCTTATCCCGCCACCTTAGTAAAAATATCACTGCAATGGCATACAGTGAAAAACATCATCGTTTATTCTGTGTTAAAGAAGATGGAAAAATGATGGTTGTAAACTTTGATTATACAGAAGGTGTATTCGCCATTTCAAAATATGAAACAGATGGTTTATACAAAGCCGTAAGTGTAAATAAAGATTACATTTATACTGTGGTTTTACGAAATAACAAATATTATATTGAAGTATTTTCAAAAACCGTATTAATGGATTGTTGTGTTGTAAAGCAAAGCCAAACAAAAAAATATAAATTTACAGGTTTTAATCAACATAACAACAAAACATTAATGGTAGTTGCCGATGATATATTGCGAAGTAACCACGAAATTAAAAATAACGAATTAACCTTAACTGATTCAGCAAAAAAAGTAGTGGTTGGATATAAATATCCACACACGATTAAATCATTACCATTAAACAATGATTATGCCGGGTCAAAGGTAAGAATTCGTAAAATAACAGTTAAATTAAACAAAACGGCATCACTTAGAATTGATTTTGGTAAAGGCTTTAACCTTATGCCATTTAAAAAGTTTGGTACAGGGATTATGGGTAAGCCAATTGAATTGTATTCAGGTGATAAAACAATAAATGTATTGGGTTGGAAGACTTATAACAACGACCACTTATGGACGGTGTCTGATGACAGCCCATTACCAATGACAATTTTGTCAATTAAAACAGACATATCAATTAATTAAAGAAAGGAATAATAATATGGGACAAGCATTACCAGTTATTGGAACAATTTTACAAATGGAACAAATGGACGAGGCAGAATCTCGTCAAAGAAAAAAACAACAAGCAGAATATGAAAAACGCCAAGCAGAAATTGAAAAGAAAAAGGCATCAATGCGTGCAAAAAAATATGTGGGCGGTTTTGATGGGCGCAGTTATGATAAACGACTTAATCAAATGAAAAATGAAAAAAATAAAATTTATTCAGATGGTTCAAATATGATGAATAAAATTAACTTATTTGCCCAAATGGCAAAAGATTTGGGTAAATAATGTCATTATCATTAACCCCGCGAATTACATACATTATCGGTGCGGGCGATAGTGATAAAAAGGAATTTGATTTCAGATTCCCTATACTTGATAAAAATGATTTAAAAGTAATTACATCAAACGGTGTGGAATTAAGAAACTATACGGTACAAATTTACAAAGACAGAACTGGTGGTAAAATTAATTTATTAAATTCACTAGCTGTCGGTACAAAAATCACAATTTACCGTGATATGAATTATACAAGGCAAACGCTTTTCCGTGAAAATGAAGATTTTCGTGCATCTGTAATTAATGAAGAATTTGATCGTATAATTATGTTATTGCAACAAGCAGGGCTTCAATCAAAAGACAGCATTCGTACGCCATTATCGGACAATCAAATGGATATGGTTTTACCAACTGCATCTATGCGTGCAAATTCTGTGCTTGGTTTTGATAATACGGGGCGAACAAAAACATACAAAGACATTGCCCAATCAAGCGAAGATGCAAAACGATATTCAGTAAGTGCAAAAAACAGTGCTGACAATGCAAACAGGGACAGGGTTATTGTTGATAATGCAAAAACGGATATGCAAAATAATTATTTGAAAAAAGATTTATCAAATTTTCAAAATAATTTAGCAAAGAATGATTTAAGTAATGTTAATAAATCAGACTTTAAAACAAAGTATGATGAACTTGGTGTTAAATCAGGGTCGTTACCAACAAAAATCTTTACACAAACCAGCGGTAAGTTTTTTACAAGAAAAGCTGATGGTTCATTGCCGACTGGAATTGACGCAAGCAAAGTGTGGTCATTAACGGACCAATCAACAGCCAAAGGCGGAACAATGCCAGTCGGTAAAAATCATATTGAATTGCCAGT
>JBMZFW010000048.1:0-7188 GCA_049615605.1 Alphaproteobacteria bacterium
TTCTTGCGTAATTTATCAGAAGATTCTTTGTCAATTTGTGTTCCGCAGGTAAGGCATTTACCGTCTTCGCTTTGCATTGCGTTGTTAAGTCCACCGCACGAACCAGCAATTGGTTTGCGACCCCTTATTACCCCGATTGACATTATAACCACGATAACCGTTAAGATAACGAATACTATGCCTAATAACTTTAAATATTCCATTGTATTAATTCCCGAAATGTTTTTCCCACGCAGGTGAGGCAATCGTTTCAAACACCCCATCACGACGCACAATCATATATACTTTTAAATTGTTTTTAGTGGCAAATTTTAATGCTTTCTTTTCACCCATTACAAACAGACCCGTTGCCAGTGCGTCCGCCATTGCTGTTGAGCTTGTCACCACAGTTACACTTGCCAAGTTGTGTTTAATTGGCATTTTTGTTTTTGGGTCAATGATGTGTGAATAACGAACACCATTTTCTTCAAAGTAATTTTTGTAATCACCAGATGTTGCCATTGATTCATTTTCCAGTTTAAGAATAATATTTACTTTCTTTGAACTGCGAACTGGTTGTTCAACACCAATTAACCAATTTGTGCCATCAATCTTTTTACCCCTTACACGAATTTCCCCACCAATTTCAACAAGGTAATTTTCAATGCCTTCGGCTTCCATCAATTTACCAATTTCATCAACCGCACCACCTTTGGCAATGGCTGATAAATTAATTGATACATTTGGACTGTTCTTTTTAATTGTTTTCTTTGAAATGTTTGTGGCAATTTTATCGCAACCGATAACTTTTTCAACGCCCTTTAATTGTTTATTTGTCGGTGCTTTCACAACACGACCATCAACATCAAAACCCCATACATCAATCAATGGTTTAATTGTAATGTCAAAGCGACCATTTGTTTGATAACAAATATTTGTTGCCATCATTACCATTTGTGCAAAGAATTTATTAACAGAAAACCAACCAGTTTTATTTGTGTTGTTAAATTCCACAATTTTTGAAGTTTTATCCCAAGTTGATATTTCATTGTTGATTTGTTTTAGCTTGCGGTCAACCAATGTATTAATTCGGCGTGGGGCAATTTCCGTATCTGCCCAATACTTAACTAAATAAGTTGTGCCCATTGTTTTACCTTTGAAACGATATTGTTCAAAGTTGGGTCTAGTTGCCCAATAAACACCAATCACAATTATCACAATCCATATTACTATGTTGCGAATTGAAAACAGCTTTTTCCAATCTATGGCATTTGGGTCTTCTGGTGGGAACATTTGATACTCCGTATATTCATTTTAACTTGATTTTTAATATACCATTTATGATAAAAAATCAAAAGTATTAAATAAGTATATGTTTGTCGTAAAAAAAACATTTTATGTCGCAAAATTATTGTATTATATTTTAAATATAGTGGCATAATTGATTGTTAAACATTAAAAGGAGTTTTGCCAAATGACAAAAACAATAGTAGGATCTGCAACAAAAGAATTAGTTATCGGTTTTGACCAACCGTTTTGCGTAATCGGGGAAAGAATTAACCCGACTGGTCGTAAAAAGCTTGCCGCTGAAATGAAAGAAGGCAATATGGATACGGTAAAAGCCGATGTTATCGCACAGGTTGAAGCCGGCGCACATATGCTTGATGTTAACGCGGGTATTCCACTGGCGGATGAACCACAAATTTTAGCAGACACAATTGAACTTGTTCAATCAATGACTGATTTACCACTTTGTATTGACAGCTCTATTATTGAAGCACTTGAAAAAGGCTTATCTGTTTATAAAGGTCGTGCGTTATTAAACTCTGTTACTGGTGAAGATGAAAGCTTGGAACGCGTATTACCACTGGTTAAAAAATATGACTGTGCGGTTGTTGCCATTTCAAATGACGAAACTGGTATTTCACAAGACCCGAATGTTCGTTACGAAGTTGCAAAGAAAATTGTTGAACGTGCACAAGATTATGGCATTAAGCCAGAAGACGTTGTTGTTGACCCATTGGTAATGCCAGTTGGTGCAATTAACACAGCAGGTCGCGGTGCACTTGATTTAATTACACGCCTGCGTAAGGAATTAAAAGTAAACACAACTTGTGGTGCATCAAATGTAAGCTTTGGTTTACCAAACCGTAATGGTATTAATGCATCATTCTTATCAATGGCAATTGGTGCGGGTATGACAACAGCGATTATGAATCCTTGTCACGAAAAGGAAATGGAATTAATTCGCGGTGCCGATGTTATCGCGGGTCAAGACCCTGATTGTACGCGTTGGATTAAGCAATACCGTGAACCAGCACCAGAAGGTGCATCGGGTGCACGCGGGGAACGCGGTTCTCGTCGTCGTCGTGGTTAATTTATTGTTATCACTTTAAATAAAATCTGTTATAATTTAAACTTAACAAGATTGGATTAAAAATGACAGCAAAGCACAAAGTATTTTTTACACCCTCTGGTAAAAGAGGGGAATTTTCACACGGTTCTAATTTATTAGATGCCGCCCGTTCCCTTGGCGTTGATATTGACAGCGTTTGCGGTGGTCGTGGTATTTGCGGTCGTTGCCAAGTTGTTCCAAGTGAAGGTGAATTTGCAAAGTTTGGTATTACATCAAATGCGAACAACCTTACCCCGTGGAGCGAAGACGAACAAGCATACCAAGATAAAAAGAAAAATATTAAAGAAGGTCGCCGTCTTAGTTGCTGTGCCAAGGTTGAGGGCGATATCGTAATTGATATTCCCGCCGACAGTCAGGTTCATAAACAAGTTGTTCGTAAAGCCATCAGTAAGATTGATATTGATATTGACCCGGTGGTAAAAATTTACCAAGTTAACCTTAGGGGTGATGATATTGACGATGTAATTGATGCATTGGAAAATCAACACGATGTAATTATTAATTCACATCACGACAATATTGAAATTGATGACCGCAGTGTTTCTGCAATCGTAAGACACGATAAATTAATTGATGTAATTGACGGACACCACGACCATATTTATGGCTTTGCGGTTGATTTGGGTTCAACAACAATTTCTTGTAATTTAGTTCGCTTAACTGATGGCGAAGTATTATCATCAGTTGGTGCAATGAATCCACAAATTCGCTTTGGCGAAGATTTAATGAGCCGTCTTTCATACATAATGATGAACGAAGGTGGGGAAGTTGAAATGACCGAAGTTGTGCGTGACACAATGTCTGGTTTATTTGCCCAATCAATCACAGATGCCTTTCCAAACGAAGACGCAAAAGAAATAACGAAACTAGTTGTTGAAGCGGTAATAGTTGGCAACCCAGTAATGCACCATTTATTCTTAGGTGCGAACCCAGTTGGTCTTGGCTTTGCACCATTTGATTTAAGTATTGAAGGGGAATACAACGGTGTTGTATCTGAACTTGCGGGATTAAATGGAATTAATCCAAATGGCTATGTTTATTCTATGCCGTGTATTGCGGGACATGTTGGTGCGGACGCCGCATCAGTTGCATTATTTGTTCGCCCTGATGAATCAGAAACAAGACACTTAATTGTTGATGTTGGTACCAATGCGGAAATTATATATGGTGATAAAAATAAATTATTTGCCTGTTCTTCGCCAACGGGACCAGCCCTAGAAGGTGCACAAATTTCAAGCGGTCAAAGGGCAGCCCCAGGTGCAATTGAAAGGGTGCGAATTGACCCAGAAACATTGGAACCAAGATTCCAAGTAATCGGTACTGATAAATGGTCTGATGAAGACGGCTTTAACGAAAGCGTAACCGCATTTGGTGTTACGGGTATTTGTGGTTCGGGTATCTTAGAAGTAATGGCGGAAATGTACTTAGCAGGCATTATTTCGTTTGATGGAATTATTGATGGTGATATGGCGGAAAAATCTGATCGTATTGTTGCCAATGGTCGTGTGTTTGATTATATCCTGCACCGTCCAGTTAATGAATTGGATGTGGAAATCCGTGTTACCCAAGGTGATGTTCGTGCAATCCAACTTGCCAAAGGTGCATTGTGGGCGGGCTGTAAAATTATGGAAGACAAATACGGTGCCAAGTGTGAAGAAATCAGTCTTGCTGGTGCATTCGGTTCACACATTGATATTAAATATGCAATGATACTTGGTTTAATTCCAGATTGTGATATGGACAAAGTTCGTTCAATTGGTAATGCGGCGGGTGATGGTTCAAGGATTGCCCTTTTAAATAAAAAAGCCCGCGTTCAAATTGCCGAATTGGTAAATAAAATTGAAAAGATTGAAACTGCACTGGAACAAGAATTCCAAGAATACTTTGTTGATGCAATGGCAATTCCAAACAATGCAGATCCATATACGAATTTACAACAAAAAGTTACATTGCCACCGAAAAAGATTAAAGCAAATGGCGAAGATTCTGATGGTGGTGGTCGTCGCAGAAGAAGAAGGGGATAAAAATGACTTTAACACCACAACAAGAAAAACAAATCATTATTGATTTTGTAAAAAAAGCAACTATTGAAGAAACACCAGGCGGTGCGGAAAAGATTGCCAACTTTAATGATATTCTTCGCGCAGGCACAACCGTGTATGTGACATTCTTACCGGGTTCTGATTTTGCCGATACGGTTAAAACAGTAAAGCGTCTTAAAAAAGAAGGCTTTAATCCAGTACCGCACTTTGCGGCAAGGTCAATTCCATCTAAGAATTTCTTAGAAGAAAACTTAAAGATGTTACAAGCAGAAACTGGTGTGAAAGAAGGCTTGCTTATCGGCGGTGGGGTAACAAACCCAGTTGGCGATTTCACTTGTTCTATGGAAGTATTAAAAACAGGTCTGTTTGAAAAATATGGTATTCAAAAAATGGGCGTTGCGGGTCACCCAGAAGGCTCCCCTGATATTCTAGATGTTGATTGTATGACAGCAATTCGTGAAAAGAATGCTTATTCCAAAGATACGGATATGGAATTATATATTGCCACACAATTCGTATTTGAATCACAACCTTGTTTTGATTGGGAAAGACGAATCCGTGAAGAAGGCGGTAATGAATTACCAGTCCACATTGGTGTGCCAGGTCTTGCAACGGTTAAAACATTAATGCGTCTTGCAAAAATGTGTGGTGCGGGTCCATCAGTTCGCATGCTTACGCGTCGCCCAACAACAATGATGAAGTTAATGTTAAAAGATACATTTATTGGTAAATATATTAATGCACCTTCGGCACAACCAGACCAGCTTGTTCGTGAACTAGCTGTTGGTTCACATACAGATTCGGATTGCTTAATCCGTCAATTTCATATGTATCCATTGGGTGGGCTTAAAAAATCAGCTGATTGGATGTATGCAGTTGCCGATGGTAATTTTGAATTATCGGGCAAGGGATTAAATGTAAAAATATAGTAATTTTTACATTTTATTATCTTAAATCAATAAAAACAGACATAAGGTTAAAATTATGTCTGTTTTTTTTATAATAATCTTTACATTTTTGATTCAAAGGTGTACTATCCCAGTACTTTTATTACATAGTTAAGGAGATTAGATAGTATGGTAAAAAGTGATATCGAAATTGCTCGCGAAGCAAGTATGAAGCCGATTACAGAAGTTGCTGCAAAAGCTGGTATTCCAGAAGATGCGGTTCTACAGTTTGGTCCACACAAAGGTAAAGTATCTTTTGAGTGGTTAGAAAGCATTAAATCAAAACAAGATGGTAAGTTAATTCTTGTAACTGCTATCTCTCCAACACCTGCAGGTGAAGGTAAGACAACTACTACTGTTGGTTTAGGCGATGGCTTAAACGCTATTGGTAAAAACGCTATGGTTGCACTTCGTGAACCTTCACTAGGTCCATGTTTTGGTGTAAAAGGTGGTGCCGCTGGTGGTGGTTACGCACAAATCGTACCAATGGAAGACATTAACTTACACTTTACTGGTGATTTCCACGCAATTACATCTGCACACAACTTATTATCTGCAATGATGGATAACCACATTTACTGGGGCAACGAACTAGGTATTGATGTTCGTCGTGTTCAATGGCGTCGTGTACTTGATATGAACGATCGTGCTTTACGCGATATCGTATCTTCTATCGGTGGTATTGGTAATGGTTACCCTCGTCAAACTGGTTTTGATATTACGGTAGCATCTGAAGTAATGGCTATCTTCTGTCTTGCAGACGGTCTTGAAGACTTACAAAAGCGTTTAGGTGACATTGTTATTGCCTACACTCGTGAGAAAAAAGCAATTACAGCGCGTGATATTAAAGCAGACGGTCCAATGACTGTATTATTAAAAGAAGCTTTAATGCCGAACTTAGTACAAACACTTGAAAACAACCCTGCATTCGTACACGGTGGTCCATTTGCGAACATCGCACACGGTTGTAACTCTGTATCTGCAACAAAAGCTGCATTAAAGATTGCTGATTATGTTGTAACAGAAGCAGGTTTCGGTGCTGACTTAGGTGCTGAAAAGTTCTTTGACATTAAATGTCGTAAAGCTGGTTTAAACCCA
The DNA here is from genome assembly GCA_049615605.1 of Alphaproteobacteria bacterium. Lineage (GTDB taxonomy): Bacteria > Pseudomonadota > Alphaproteobacteria > JAQWUY01 > JAQWUY01 > JAQWUY01. Next base: position 6,483 of record JBMZFW010000048.1, read on the forward strand.
GAAGCGGTTGTTCTTGTTGCAACAATCCGCGCATTAAAAATGCACGGTGGCAAGAAGAAAGATGAACTAGGTTCAGAAGACTTAGACGCATTAAAAGCTGGTTTATGTAACTTAGGTCGCCACTTAGAAAACGTTGCTAAGTTTGGTGTACCTGCAACAGTTGCAATCAACAAATTTATCTTAGATACAGACGCTGAAGTACAGATGGTTAAAGATTTCTGTGCTGAAATGGGTGTTGTTGCATTTGAAGCGACTCACTGGGGCGAAGGTTCTGAAGGTACAAAAGCATTAGCGGAACACGTTGTTGGCGTAATTGAAAAGGGTGAAGCAAACTTCAAACCTCTTTACGAAGATAACATTCCATTATTTGACAAAATCAACACGATTTGTAAAGAAATTTACCGTGCTGACAAAGCAACAGCTGATGAAAAAATCTTAGCACAATTAAAACAGTGGGAAGACGAAGGTTATGGTCACTTCCCAGTATGTATGGCTAAGACTCAAATGTCATTCTCAACTGACCCGAACAAAATTGGTGCACCAACAGGTCACGAAGTAAACGTTCGCGAAGTACGCCTTGCAGCAGGTGCTGGTTTCATCGTTGCCATTACAGGTGCAATTATGACAATGCCGGGTCTGCCACGCAAACCTTCGGCAGAAACTATTGTTCTGGACAAAGAAGGCAAAGTACAAGGTCTATTCTAAT
>JBMZFW010000049.1:0-7056 GCA_049615605.1 Alphaproteobacteria bacterium
TTATGGGCAAAGAATTTCTTGGCATCGTGCGTTCCACATTCATAATTGACGAAGACGGAAAAATCATTGATATCATAAGCCCAGTAAAAGTAAAAAACCACGCGGAACTTGTTTTAGAAAAAATTTAATAAAACAAACAATCTATTTTAATCAGGCTAGTACCTTTGGTTTTATAAGCGATGGCTAAATATAACTAGCCGAGCGAATAAAACCGATGGTAATAGTCAATTAAAATTTATTTATCCACGCATGCGTGAGCGGGTTGGATCATAGAACGGCTTTTCAACCACAACACCCGCAACCGAACCAACCGATACTTTTGTACCGATTTCTTTATGGTTTGGTTCAACAAATGCCATTGCGATGTTTTTGTTTAACAGTGGTGAAAAGATTGCTGATGTAATTTTACCAACTGTTTTTCCATCAACTTGAATTTCATCACCGCCTGCAACTTCGCTGTCTAGTTCAAGACCGATTAATGCTTTTTTTGGTGAAGCAATTCTTTTTTCAATTGCTGATTTACCAATAAAGTTATCAGGTTTTGATTTCATTGGCGCAACATAACCGATACCTGCTTCAAATGGATCTGTTTCTGTGTCAAATTCATATCCACCAAAGATAAGACCCGCTTCAACCCTTAATAAATCAAGGGCACCAAGACCAAATGGTTGAATGCCATATTCTTTGCCCGCTTCAAAAATTGTATCCCAAATTTCTTCGGCTGCGTCTTTACCACACCAAATTTCATAGCCCAGTTCCCCACTGTAACCAGTACGGGAAATAACAAGTGGTGTACCATTGTCATAATTTAATCTTGCAGGTGCAAGAACAAATGGTTGCATTTTGCTTGGCTTTGGATCGTGTGCCGACATCCATATAACTTTATCAAGTAATTCACGGCTGTTTGGACCTTGGATTGCAATGTTTGCATATAATTCAGTTGCGTCCTTAACGATTACTTTTAATTCCATATCTTTTGCAACTTTTGAAATGTGTTCAATTGTTTCTGGGAAACCACATACAAATCTGAATGTGTTTTCACAGTTACGGAATAAAGTACCGTCATCAATCATACCGCCATCTTCATTACAAATCGCTGTATAGACAATAGATTTACAACCCATTTTTTTAATGTTTCTTGTAAACACAGTTTGGCATAATGTTTCCGCATCTGGACCAAGGATTTCAATCTTTGGCAGGTAAGATAAATCAATCACGCCAACTTTTTCACGAACACTTTTATATTCGTCTAGTACCGTTGATGATTTAAATTCTTGTGGAATGTCATAACCGAACACTTCAACATATTCTGCCTTTAATGCAGATGTTTTATTATGAAACGCTGTTTGTTTTGTCATTATATAATTTCCTTATCTTTCAATCTTAATCATCATCTTTGTGTTGACGCATTCGTGAACGGCTTGGGTCATAGAATGGTTTTTCTATTACTTCTGCCTTAATGCGTTTTTGGAAACCATCAAGTTTACCAACTTCCATTTTCGTACCAATTTCTTCATACATTGCATCAATGCGTGCAAGGGCAATGTTTTTATCAAGAATTGGGGAAATCATTGCTGATGTAACTTCGCCAATTTGGGCACGACCAATACGAACACAATCACCTGTTTGTGCTGGTTCGTTGCCTTCCAATTCAAGGCCAACAAGCACACGGTGTGGGTGGGCAGAACGGCGTTCAATTGCCGAACGACCAATAAAGTCCGCCTCTTGTGATTTTAATGGAACGGCAAAACCGATACCTGCTTCAAATGGGTCAGTCGTATCATCAAATTCCAGACCTGCAAAGATTAAGCCCGCTTCAATACGAAGCATATCAAGTGCACCAAGACCGAATGGCTTAACACCAAATTCCGCACCTGCTTCAAATACAGTATCCCATAATTCAACCGCATCTTTTGGTGCAACCCAAACTTCAAAACCAAGTTCACCAGTATAACCAGTTCGCGATACAAGTAATGGCGTACCATTTGAATCGTTAAGGCGGGCTGGTGTAAATTGGAAGCAAGATAAATCTTCCATTGGTTTGTCTTCTTCCGCAGTCCAAATAATTTTATTTAACAGCTTACGGCTGTTTGGACCTTGTACAGAAATATTGTTAATTGTTGGTGATGCGTCTTTTACCGTTACATCAAGACCAAGTTCACGCACTTTATTACGAATGTAAATTGATGCGGTTGGGCAACCACCTGTAAAACGGAATTTGTTTTCTTCAAAACGGAATAAAGTACCATCATCAACCATACCACCGTGTTCATAACAAATTGCTGTATACGCGATACCATTGATTGCCAATTTATCCATATTTCTTGTAAATACTTTTTGACATAATTCTGCAGCATCAGGACCAAAAATTTCACATTTTGGTAATGATGATAAATCCATTACCCCAACATTTTCACGCACATTCATATATTCTTCGCGTGGTGAAGAGTTGTGATATTCTTGTGGAATCCAATATCCCGCTAATTCTTCGTATACTTCTGTTAATTCAGAAGTTCTTGCGTGGAAACCAGTTTCTTGTGTGAAACGCATTTTGCCATCCGTTACCGCACGGTAACCGATTGCCGATTTAAACATTTCTTTTTCATCATAAATACGAATATGAATGTCTGTTGGGTTCCAACCATTTGCAGGGTCAAGGTCATCTGGACAAGATGAACTTAAACAAACAATATCGCGTGATGCTTGGATTAATGTGTAATCACCCGGTCTTGACCAAGTTTCATCCGCACTAATACCCGCATAGTTACAACCAGTTGTGTTAAAGAAGAAGTTTACCGCTTCCCAACCTTGGCGTTCACGGATACCATATTTTTTACCCGCTTTTGACATATTGTCTGAACAATTTGTGTGACCTGGGAAACCCAAGTCATCATAATACTTTGCAGTACAAGCATTTGAAATTGTATCGTGTCTGCCAACTGTATCAACAATGATTTGTGCCATTCTTTCGTTATCATCGCTGTAATACCTAGACATTAAACCAGGGTGTGGACACATATTACCCATATGTGTTCTTGTGGCTGTGGCTGAAATCATACTTTCAATACCTTTATCTAATAACTTTGCATCAAAAGCTTGCCAATCAGAACATTGACGACCCGACACATCAATCATTTGAATGTATTGACCTTTTTTAACTTGGTAATCGGCAACTGTTCCAGCTTTAATACGGAATTCATCAACCACTTCACCTAATGGGTCTGGTAATACTTCTACATTGTTGCCATCACCCACATTCACACGGTGAATGAATAAATCAAGGTCAGTGGCTGGTAATTCACCATAAGTTGGATAACCAATATTAGGTGCAGAAAATAAACAGAAACATTTTGCAGTGGCTGTAAATTCCACAACTGAATCCATTGGCGAAGATTTACCAAATACACCAATTGCTTCACTGTCATTTAAATTAATCTTACGGCGTAAAAGTCCCGCTTGTACAAATTTGAATGAAGAAGAATTTTCATTCATTTTGAAAATTATCTTTGTTGCACTGGCATCTGTACCTTTGCTTTCGCCAAGCAATTTGATATTTGGGCGACCTTGTTCGTCCCAAACCAGTATTTCACCGTATTGCATACCTTCTGGGTCACGCATAACGATTTTATCGCCTGCGTCCAGTTCAACCAACTGAACCCCGCCACCTGCGATAGTGTGATATTCAATACCTTTTTTATGTAAAGAAAAACCAACTTGGTTTTCGTTCTTTAAATAATCTGTTTTTCTTAATGCTGATGACATTTTCTCTCTCCTACTAAAGTCAAACATTTATGCGAATATTATATGTACGAAAAGCCATTAAACAAGTTAAATAAACAACTATATAAATAAAAGTTAATTTTTATTATTTTGCTATAATTTTTTTTGACTTTAACTATAAAATATTAATATGGGGAAATTGGATATTATTATAGATAATAATGTTTTTTAATTGATTCTTTTTTTAGGGCAAAAAAATGGGGGAATTTCTTCCCCCACCTTTTAAACAAATATACCTTATACGATATCTTTGTTGTTCTTTTTAGCCTCAGCAAAATCTTTTAATACACCTTTTACAAGGATAACTAAAATAATGAATGCTAATAAAGGCCACATTAAAATATAAGCTTGTAACATTTTATTGTTCCTTTCTTATTTAGCTTCGTCTGCTAGCTTTTTAACTTTGGCATTAAGCGTTGAAATATCAAATTCATTCTTATTGCCAACTGACATTACATAACAAATGATTGCCGAAACACCATATGGAAGTAATGAAGTTGTTAATGTTGCGTAATCACGTAACCAACCTGGGAAGTAATACACACAGATTGCCGCGACAATGATACCGCCAATAAAGCCAAGTTTTTGACCTAAGAATGCAAATACCATTAAACCGATTACTACACCCGCACCAACAGCTGAGATTAATTCAACAGGTAATGCAATAGCACCTGAGATTGAATCTAGTGAACGAACATAGAAGAATAAGATTACCGCAACTGCCACTGAAACAGTGAAGGCAGCGTTTGTAACTTTACCCCAATAGAACGATACGATTACAGGGAATACAACCGCACCCCATAATGCACCAACGAATACTAATAAGCTTAGGATATCGTTGCTACCGCTTGTTGCAAGGTATAGACCAAGTGCAGTTGCACCAACCATTGTTAAACGACCAACTAATAGCATAGTCTTTAAGTTTAAGCCTGATTTTGCAAAGTGCTTCGCATAGATATCAGCCATTGTAATTGATGCTAATGCAGATAAATCTGAATCGGCAGTAGAAGACAATGAACCAATTACTAATAGGAATAATAAACCTAGCATAAATGGTGATAAGTACTTAGACGAAATAAGTGGAATGATTGTGTTCATATCGCCATTCACAGGTTGCATACCTAAGAATAATGCGAACATACCAAGCATACCTAAACCAATTACAACAGCACCGTAACCTAATGTCGCAGTGATGAATGTTGGTTTAATTAAGTCTTGTCTTACCGCGAATAAACGCTGTGCAATAGTTTGGTTACCAATCGCATATGCAAGTACCGCAATAAAGAATGGTGCACCTTGTTCTAAGATCGCCTTAGTAGAAAAGAATTCTTGCTGTTCAGCAGTTACAGTTTGTAAACCTGCAAGCATTGCTTCTTCACCACCAGCAGCAAAGTATACTGTTGGAATAACGATTACTGTAATTGCAATCATACCCATTACTTGTACCATATCTGTTAATACCGATGCACGGAAACCAGACCATAATGTATAAAGTAATGTACCAAAACCAGCGATTAATACACCAGTTGAGAATGATAATGGTGAAAGTACAGATACTAATGCACCAGCAGCTGTGAAGTTAATCATCAAACTACAGATAGAACCCATTAAGTTTGATATTGCTAACATCATCTGGCTAGACGCACCGTGACGGGCGTGGATTACTTCGGCTAATGTACGCGCGTTAGGTGCAATTGCACGAATACGCATACCGAATGGGTAAATGAATAAAATCATTAACGCACCCCAGAAACCATAGTGCATTGCACCTGATAGGCCGTAGTTGTAAGCAGATGTAGCCGCACCATAGAACGATGCTGCCCAAATCCAAGTTGCTGTCATAGATGCAGCGGAAATACCGAAACCAACATTATGGTTAGATACAATGTAACCTTCTGCTGTTTCTTCTTTCTTCGCGATTAATAACGTAATTAAGAATGTTCCGACATAGAACGCACCCATTAACGCTAAAACCGTGAAGGTGTCAAATTGATAAAATTCAGTTATAGGGACTCCTTCCTCTCTCAAGTTTTAAAGTTTTATCGCAAATATAATAACACAAATAATATAATTTTTATATACTGTTAAAAACAATTTTATAACAATAGTATACATATTTTGTGTGAGTGGTGTAATTTTTGAAGTTTTTTTTACTTTTTCTAAATTATTTTAAATTTATAAAAAAGTGTTTTATTGTAATAGTGGAAAATGGAGATTATTTTTGACTTTTCCTATACTGTAATGGTGAAACATCGTATTTTTCTTTAAAAATGCGTGAAAAGTACGACTGGTCAACAAATCCCCAACGGGCACAGATATCAGAAACTGGTGTTTTGTCATTTGGGTTCATTAAATCAATACGACAAGAATCAAGCCTTAAATTACGAAGCCAAGAACTGAAACTTTGGTCTTGTTTCGCAAATATTTTATAAAGATAACTTGTTGAAATTTCACAATGCTTGCTTACCATTTCTGGTGATAGGTCTGGATCGGAAATATTTTCTTTTACAAAGCTTTCAATTTTTAATAAGTGATTGATTGAAATACTGCCCTGTGCAGATTCAATAAGTTCACGGTTATTTTCAAGCATTAATACAATGTAATCAACAATCATACCTGAAATAACATACTTTTCTGAATTTTTTAACTTTTCATAATTTTGGTGTAAGCCAACTAAGAAGTTATAAAATACTTTTGAAAATCCATCGCTACAATCCATAATCTTGGCTGAAAAGTGTTGTGGGATAACTATTTTTTGGTCAATGTATTCCCTTGGCACCTTAATAACCAATAAATCAGATACCTGTTCGTGTGATACTTCGTATTCAGAATAAGATTGTTCAATAAAGAATGTCCCAGGGTTGGAAATAAGTTCACGATTATCAATTACAAACTTAACCGCGTGGTCAATTGGGAATGTGAACATCATATAGTCCCTTGCACCTTTGCCAGTAATCTGACCGTGTTTGGCAATATATTTCACACCTTTACTATATAATTTTGTCACAAGTACATCGTAAAAGCTCCACGCTTCTAATTCCGCTTGGAAGTTGCTTTTATCAAACACTTCAACATCCATCGGGTAATATACTTCTGATATTACCTGTCCCCATTCTTCGTTGATTTTTTCACCAGAACATTCTGATGCATTATATTTACTATGCATTTTTACCTCATTAAAATTTGAAGCGATTATAACAAAAATATAAATTTAAGACGATAAAAATATAAAAATAAAATCCCACTACACAAATTTAATCAATATTAAACCCAAGG
>JBMZFW010000050.1:0-6950 GCA_049615605.1 Alphaproteobacteria bacterium
AAAAACTTATTGTTGAACAAGAACGCAAACTTCGCAAATTAAAAGACGGTGCAACGGCGGAAGAAAACCATTGGCGTAAACAACAAGGTTTACAAAAAATACCATTGGAAACAAAACAAAGCCTTAAAGGTATTTCCATTAAAGATGTCAAAACTTTTATTAAGACAAATTACAAACCAAATAATGCTAGCCTTATTATTGTAAGCCCAGCTAATGAAAGCACAATGTTATCAGCTGTCAAAAAACATTTTAACACCGCTGAAAAATCAAAATTCAACCCAACGATTGATAAGGTTAAATCATACAATGGTATTGTTAATGGTTTATATGAAAAAGATAATGAAAGCCCATATATTGATATTATATTTGAACAAAAATATGATTATAAATGGGAATTTTCAAATGCACTTATAAATGCAATTGATATGGCATTAAAACAACACCAAAAAAAGAACAAGGTTGCATATAAAGACGCGTGGGTTTCAAGCCATAACTTTGGTGAAAAGGGATTCTTTATAAGAATAGAAATTGATAAAAACATTAACATTAAAAATGCGGTAAAAGATGTGGCGACGGCAATTAAAAACCTTGCCCATTCGGGTGTGTCAAAAGATGTCTATAATCGCTTAATATTCAACCCGTATGCAAATACAGGTGTGAAAAATAACGATACATTATACACCGCATTACAGGAGCTTGATTTTAAGGCATATAACGATTTACCAACGCCAAAGCTTAAAAAAGCAAAGCTTACTTATAATAAATTTAATAAACATTTAAAAGAAATGATTAATCCAAAGTGGTTAACTTTCCGTACAAATAATTACAATAATAAACAAGGCAAAGAATTATTATCACTTTATAAACATACACTTGGCACAAATTGGAAAAAAATTAACCTTGCTTATGAAAGTGATGAAGTTAATCTTAATTTACAAGATATATCAAAACACAAAAAAGCAAAAATCGTTAAAGAAACAAATTTTGCAAAAAACATTACATTCTGGCAATTGGAAAATGGGGCTAATGTTTTCTTTGTTCAAGGCAAGGGTACAACAACAATTGATGGTATAAAGCCAAACAACACGGGACACAATGAAAAAACTTTAAAACCATTAACTGAAAAATTATGGGAAGTACCATTACAAGGCTTTAAGGCAGGCGAAGTACAATCATATATGAACAATGAAAAAATGGCGGATGTATCATTTTATCCAAATGATAACTATATTATGTTTTCCGCATTCAGGCACGGTGCAACGGACAAAGAATTATTTTCCGTTATCCGTTCATACTTTACAGAAAATATCAATATTGGTGCGACAAAGATTGAAAAGAAAAATAAATTATCAAGCCTTGATGAATTTAACAAAAAGGTACGAAGCATATATGCAAATCCAAGTATTTATGAAGATACAAGCCTTACAAAAAAACAGGCAAATAAAATATACAAAGATTATATTCAAAATGTAAATGGATATACTTTTATTATATCCAGCAATACGCCAAAGAATAAAATTAAGGAATTGGTACAGAAAGCGTTTTATAATGCCCACAGCGATAAAAAAGTTAAGAAAAACAAACCGCCATATAATAAACAAAAGATTACAGCGAATAAAACCCTTACCTATACAGGTACAAAAAAGGAAGCAACCGTATTAATATATAATATAATTTATAATATGCCTTATACATTTAAAAATGATATGACGGCGAAAATATGGGGATACAGTATTAACAGAAATGCATCAATCGCCCTAAGGGAAAAAATGCAGGCAACATATTATGTCACAACGCAAACAATCTTAACAGATAACGGACAGGTTCGCTTTTCTATGCAGATGGAAGTTGATAATGATAAACTTGATAAGGTAATATCGGTTCTTAAAACAATCCCTAAAAAAGCAATTCAAACACTGGATAAAGATATTGATGAATTTAAAAAGAATACATCAGTTAACTTTGCCCGTGGTGGTTATGAATCAGATAAGATAACAAGAAACAAAATAATAAACTTTGTTAAATATAAACAGCCTTATACAACAACAAATGATGATGTTAAAGGTATGATGACATTTAAAGCGGAAAAGACAAAACAAACAATTAACAGTTTTGGCGAACCTGTGGCAAATATATTATTGCTGTATAAGCCTTAGGCTTATTCTATCCCTAGATCTTCTTCGTCACTGAAATCAAAGTTTTCTTGAATGTTTTCCGATTGTGGTGTTTCAATGCCCGCTGTTTTATCTTTTTGTAAAATGATATCACGGGTTGCCGCATAATAATCAACAGATGTGTCTTCAACAGTTAAAATTGTATCAATGTTATGCGACCTTGTCACGATACCTTTATAAAGGAATGCTCTTGTCTTATCCTTTGTTCGTATTGGTACAAATACTTGATCAACAAATCCCGCAATGTGACCACGCGTTGTATTTGGTGGCAGGAACGGAAGAACAATATAAGGACCAGAATCAACTTTGTGTATATTAAGTGTCGTATTAAGGTTTGTGTGTTTGTAATCTTTTTCGTCTTCTAGCTTAATATGACCAGTACCCAATGTTAATATCATATTTACTGATAATTTTTTTACAGCAACAATACTTTTATCCACATTACCTTGTAATAAATGGTTTGCCGCAGCAATTGGGTATCTTAATTGCCCAAGTAAGTTTTCAAATGGTTGCTTTAACGCATCTGGTACAAATTCATTGTACGCAGTTGCAATGGGAACAAATATCACTTTATCAACGATATTGTTAAATTCAAACATTGGTCTGTTGTATGCTTCAAACGGATCTTCTTTTATTGTTTTTGCTAAAACCGTTGTGTTTAGAATAAAAAAAGACAGTAATAAAGCTAATATATTTAATTTTATTCTGTTTATTTTCATATATTTAATATATATTGAAATTAAGGTAAATACTAGCATTTATTTAAGGAATTTAATTTGTCTTTCCAAAATAACAAACTTTTAAAAAACCAAGACTTGAATATTACATTTATGGCAATTGTAATTGGTATGATTTGTGGTGGTCTTGCGATTGTGTTTAGGGAAACGATTGAATTAATGCTAAAAACATTATTTTCTGCCAATGAAAACAACCTTTATGACATTATAAAAACATTACCAAGTTGGTATATCATTGCCATTACAACAGGCGGTGGTTTAACAGTTGGTATTATTGCCCATTTATTTATGCCACGCAACCGTGCCCAAGGTATGACCGAAGTTATTGAAACCGCGATTAAGAAAAATCACACATTAACTTTACGCACAACGATTGGTTCATTCTTTATTAATGTAATTACACTTGGTACTGGTGGTTCAGCTGGGCGTGAAGGTCCAATAGTCCATTTAGCAAGTGGTATTTCAAGCTTTATACTTGAAAAATTTAAAGTAGAAGGCAGAAATAGAAAGATTTTACTTGGTTGTGCGGCGGCGTCCGCTGTATCAAGTGCATTTAATGCACCAATTGCTGGTGTATTTTTTGCGTCTGAATTAATTACAGGTTCATATGCTGTAAGTCAGTTTGTTCCCGTTGTTGTTGCATCTGTTTCGGGTGCATTTTTAAGCAATATTTATTATGGTGAAGACACGGCATTTTCATTGGCACAAATAAGCGATATATCACTTTATGAATTACCGTTCTTTATGATACTTGGAATTTTAAGTGCATATTTTACAAAAGCATTTATATCAGGGGTTAGCTTTATCTTTAACTTTGCCAAGAATTACCGAATTCCAATTTGGCTTTGTCCAGCAATCGGTGGTTTAGGTGTTGGTTTAATTGCAATGGTATTTCCACAGGTAATGGGTGATGGTTATGCAATTACAAACAAAGCACTTTCAGGTGAATTATCATTATACTTACTTGCCGTATTGGTTTTTGCAAAATTACTTGCGACTATTTTAACAATTGGCTTTGGTGGCGGTGGTGGTGTGTTTTCACCTTCATTATTTATGGGGGCAATGCTTGGCGGTACATTCGGTGTTATCGTCATTTCATTATTTAATGATATGGGAATTAGTAATGAAATTTCATACATATCTTATTCTGTTGCGGGAATGGGGGCGGTTGCCGGTGCGGTTCTTGGCGCACCAATTTCAACCGTGTTTATGATTTTTGAATTAACAAATAATTATATGCTTACCCTTGCGGTAATGCTTGCCACATTTATATCAGCGCGTTATATGCAAGTTATTAATACGCCTTCATTCTTTAACTGGCAATTAAAGAACCGTGGTATTGACCTTGACGGTGGGATTGAAAATATCGCAATGCGTGATACTTTGGTTAAAGATATTATGACTGATGACTTTACAACAATTTCAAAAGACGCAACACTTGATGAAGTAAGGAATACTTTAAAAGAATCAAAGCTTGGCGGAATATTTGTTGTGGATAATAAAAATATATTGCAAGGGCATATATGTTTATATTCAATGGCTGATAGGGCATTTGATACAGCCAAAGATAAAAATAAAACAGCAATTGATGTGATGGATATGACAACAGAAAGGGTTAAGCCAACAGATAACCTTGAATATGTAATATCACTTTATGGTAAGCACAGTGAAACAATTGTTGCGGTTATTGATGACAATGGAAAAATGATTGGTCTGTTGCATGAAAACGATATTATCATATCTTATAAAAATATTGTTGCTGATACGCGTAAAGAAGAACGAATATAATGCAAGATAACAATATCAGCAATATTCCAGATTGGTTAATTAATTTAAACCCAGAACAAGCCCAAGCGGTACAAAACACCGATGGGGCGTGTTTAATCCTTGCAGGTGCAGGAACGGGTAAGACTAGGGTAATTACATCTAGGTTTGTGCAAATACTTCATACGCAAAAAGCCAACCCGTTTGAAATAATGTGCGTGACCTTTACTAACAAAGCGGCAAAAGAAATGCGTGAACGAATTGAAAGTATGACTGGTTCGTTTGTGGGAAATTGGATTGGTACATTCCACAGTCTGTGTTTAAAAATACTTCGCAAACATTGTGAAACAGTTGGGCTTAAAAGTAATTTTATTGTTTTGGCTGATGATGACCAATTAAGGTTGTTAAAGAAAATTGTACCTTTATTTGATTTGGATAAAGACAGATATCCAGTAAAAGAAATATTACAAAAAATTCAATCGTACAAAGATGATGCACTTAATCCGTCTATGATTAACAAAGATGATTATTGTGATGGTAAAATGCAAATGATTTACCAAGCATACCAAGACAGACTTAAAACATTAAACTATGTTGATTTTGGGGATATTATTCTTTATGTGGTTGATATGTTTAAAAACAATAAAGATATTTTAGACGATTATCAACGCCGTTTTAAATATATATTGGTTGATGAATACCAAGATACAAATATCGCCCAATACCAATTGTTAAAATTATTATCACTTAACAATGAAAATATTAACATTGCCTGTGTTGGTGATGATGACCAATCAATTTATGGTTGGCGTGGGGCAAGGGTTGAAAATATCCTTAACTTTGAAAAAGACTTTAAAAATGCCACGGTAATAAGGTTGGAAGAAAACTATCGTTCAACTGGGTATATCCTTAAAACTGCAAACAGTGTAATTGCCCAAAATGAAAACAGACTTGGCAAAGACCTAAGGACTAGTTTAGGTGATGGGGAAAAAATAAAAATATCTGAACATTGGGATTGTAAAGAAGAAGCAAATTCAATAGCCAAAAAAATTGAAAGTATAATGAAATCGGGTGAAAGCGGTTCGGAAATTGCAATCCTTGTGCGTGCAGGTTTTCAAACAAGATTGTTTGAAGAAAAAATGATTAATATGAATATCCCGTATCAAGTAATTGGTACAAGATTCTATGAACGCGAAGAAATCCGCGATGCGGTTGCATACCTTCGCCTTATACATCAAGACAGCGATGATTTGGCATTTGAAAGGGTTATTAACAAACCTGCAAGGGGAATTGGTAAAACAACAATTCAAAAATTACAAATGCTTGCCCGTGATACAGGGCAATCATTGTTTGAAACCGCACAACATATAATTAAAAGTGATGAACTTGGTAAAAAAGCCAATTCAAGTTTAAAAGAAATAGTTGAAAAATTTGAACATTGGCGCCGTGTGGAAATTGCGGAAGACAATATGACTTTATTAAAAACCGTATTGGAAGAATCTGGATACATTGATTTTTGGAAAAATTCAAAGGACGAAAGGTCAGAAGGCAGAATTGAAGCACTGGGCAGTTTAATTTCCGCAGTGGGGGAATTTGAAAATATTGGTGGTTTCCTTGAACATGTGGCAATTGTAATGGATACGGATAATATTAATGATAACGGTATGGTAACCATTATGACAATGCACGCAGCAAAAGGTTTGGAATTTAACCATGTATTTTTATCTGGTTGGGAAGATGGACTTTTCCCATCGGAAAGGTCGGTTGAAGAAGGCGGGGTTGAAGGACTGGAAGAAGAATACCGTCTTGCCTATGTGGCAATAACAAGAGCAAAAAGAAATTGTTATATATCGTGGGTAAAAAGCAGGTTTATTAATGGACGATTTGTAAGGCAAATACCATCAAGGTTCTTTTCAGCCATTCCAACAGAATATGTGGAATTTACAAATAATGTGAAACAAAGCCCAAGACTTAATTATGGCTGGAAGAATAACAACGATGGGGTTGAAATTATGCAACCAAAATCTTCACAAAATGATAATGGTTGGCAAAATGGTATGCGTTGTTTCCATCAAAAATTTGGTATGGGAACGATTGCAATGATTGATGGGGATTACATTACAGTTGGCTTTGATAAAGCAGGGGTTAAAAAGATAATGTCTACTTTCTTGGAAAAGGTATAATATGACACAAGAAGTATATTCCATAAATGTTTTATGTCCCGATCTTGAAATTGCAACATTGGTAAATGAATTATTTGCGGACTTGGGATATG
>JBMZFW010000051.1:0-6881 GCA_049615605.1 Alphaproteobacteria bacterium
ATCCTGTTATCACCCACCATATTAAAAGCCTTTGTATTAATTACAAAGGCTTTTTTGATTCTTACTATATTTATTATAATCAATGTAAAAAAAAACTATTTATTTACTAAAATATTCTAAAAAAGACTAATTAAATACATTTAGTGGTTGACAAATGTATTTTTTACTAATATATTACTAATATTCTACTAATAAAAACATTTGAAGGAGTCTGTTATGATAGTAAAAAAAGAATACGAAGAGTTATATGAAGTTTTGATGAAATATAAAAATGATATTGAAGAAAAGGATTGGAATAAAATGGAAGAAATTATGACAGTGGATATTTTACCTGAGTATAGAGAGACTTATAAAATTTTACTCTCTCATAAAGAAGCATTGGGGGAAGAAGACTGGAATGCAATGACTACTCTTATGTCTGGTAAAAAAATAAACCCAAGTGAAAACAAAGAAGAATTCATTAGTAAAGATACAAAAGTAACAAATGAAATTAATAAGGTACAAAGAAGAGTGCCTAAATGGAAAAATAATCCAAACCAATTTAATTCAAAGATATTACAGTCATTTTTTGATTTATATAACAATGGTCATAATGTTTATGAATACAATTTACAGGAACAATATGAAAATCAATACAATGGCGTAAAGTTTTACGGTAATTTTTCTCAAATGATAAACTTTGGTGAAAAAAATAGTGGTAAGGTTTTTGATAGAATGCCTAACGGCGAAATTTTACTTTGGGATCCTGTTGCTAATTTTGTTAAAGACGTTTGGAATAACTAATTCATTTTTTCCTTTCTAATGATGTTGGGGGGGGCTGTAAGTCCGCCCCTTTTTTTTATTACCCTAAATCCAATTCAAATCCCGTGATGTTTTTAAATTCCACTAGCGTATTAATATCGCCAGTTTCATTATTTGTTGCTTCAAGCATTGCAATTAATTCCAATTCTTTGTGGATTTCTTTGTCCAGTGTCATACTGTATTGGTCGGTGCCTTTGGTAAGGCTTTTTCGTAAAGTTCGCAAAGGCATAACAAAATCATTTACGAAATCTTGGCAAGTTTGCTTAACCCCCAATATATCAGTGTTGTTTGATTTTGAATTAATATGTGCTTTCCAACCACACCACAGGGCAAATATAACATTGATATTATGGTCGTTTTGCAATGACAATAAGTATTGTTCGTTATTTTGATTTTTCCAAGTATTTAAGGAATATTGTTTAAATGTTGTCATAATTTTATATATAAAGTATTATTTAATGTGTTATATTAATATATATCTTAATAAAAAAATTGTGAAATGAAAAAAGAACAAGAACGATTATTATTAGAAGGCAAACTTCAAATCTTATTGGAAGAACACCGTGACTTGGACGAAGCAGTTCAACGAATGTCTGAAAGTGGTGCAACCGATATGTTGCGTTTACAACGAATTAAGAAAAGAAAGCTTGCCCTAAAAGACCAGATTTCCTTTATCCGCAGGCAATTAATTCCCGATATACTTGCTTAATTTTTATTTTCAATCATTAAGGCTTCTTCTTCTTTTTGACTGGTAAGCCTTTGTATTTCTTTTTGTAATTTATTAAATGCTGATGCCTCAATTTGACGAATTCGTTCAATTGATACATTGTGAATTTTTGATAATTCTTCTAATGTCTTTGGTTTTTCGGATAATCTTCGGTCTTTGATAATATCGCGTTCACGGTCTTTTAATACACTGAATGCAGATTCCAATAGAACTGTGCGATATTGCATTTCTTGACTTTCTTCGGATAATTTATCTGGTGTGTCGCTGTCATCTTCAATCCAGTCTTGCCATTCGCTTTCACCGTCTTCACCGCCAATGGTTGCATTAAGCGAAGAATCAACCCCAGCCATTCGGCGGTTCATTGATATTACTTCTTTTTCATTAACATTTAATTCATCGGCAATTAATTTTACATTATCGGGTGTAAGGTCGCCTTTTTCCAAAGCACCAATTTTTTCTTTTGTTGATTTTAATTTAAAGAACAACTTTTTTTGGTCGTGTGTTGTACCCATTTTTACAATAGACCAGTTTTGCAAAATATATTCTTGGATTGTTGCTTTAATCCACCACGAAGCATAAGTTGAAAGTCTTGCCCCTTTATCAGGGTCAAACTTTTTTACCGCCATCATCATACCAATGTTGCCTTCGCTGATTAATTCTTCGTATGGTAAACCGTACCCACGATAACCCACGGCAATCTTTGCCACAAGTCGCAGGTGTGAAGAAACCAATCTGTGGGCTGCCATTGTGTCGCCTTCGTTCATCCATTGTTTTGCCAGTTGGTATTCTTCTTTTTCTTCCAACATTGGAATTTGATTAATTTCTTGAAGATACTTTTTAAGGTTTCCCTCTGGCGTGACAGACGGGGAATGAATTGCCACATTAGTATTCGTTGTTATTATTTCATTCATAACTATAACTTAATGGTTTTCAAGGATTTTTTCAAGGTTTTGCATATCATTTGGTAATTCAGATTCAAATAACAGTTCTTCCCCTGTAATTGGGTGAACAAAGCCTAATGTGCTTGCGTGCAGGGCTTGGCGGTTAAATCCGCCGTCTAAAAAGTCTTTTAATTCCGCCCATTCTTGGTTAATTACCTTTGGTGTTCTGCCATAAACAGGGTCGCCAATTAATGGATTTTTTAAATGATTCATATGTACGCGAATTTGATGGGTACGACCTGTTTCTAATTTACAAGTAATCTTACTTGCATACAACCTGTAATTTTCAACCATAGTATAATGTGTTGTTGCGGTTTTACCCGTGGGGTCATTTATATCCATTACAGCCATTTTTTTACGATCGGATTTATGGCGACCAATTGGCATATCAACCGTACCATTCTTTGGTTGCGGAACACCCCAAGTATACGCCGTATACATTCGTTCAATATCATGGGTTTTAAATAAATCACATAAACCATTATGGGCGTTGTCCGATTTGGCAATTACCAATAAACCAGATGTATCTTTGTCAATGCGGTGAACGATACCGGGGCGTTTAACCCCACCAATACCCGATAAGCTGTCACCACAATGGTGTAATACGGCATTTACCACCGTACCATCTGGGTTGCCCGAAGCAGGGTGTACAACCATTCCAGATACTTTATCAATAATTAATAAGTGTTCGTCTTCAAACACGATATTTAATGGGATATCTTGCGGAATTAGTTCAAGGTTTTCAGGTTCGGGAATATTTACAATAATTTCCATACCTTCACGCACTTTTGACGAACCCCATTTACCCGATTGATTGTTTACAAGGATATTTTCTTGCTTAATCAATTCTTGGATACGGGAACGGGACATATCCTTGATAAGAACACTTAATGCTTTATCAAGCCTTAGTCCGTCAAATTCCTTAGATATAATAAATTTTTGTTGTTCCAATTTAAAAAATCCTTAATTCATTAAAGTATATATGTTATATACAATAAAACACCAAATTTTTAAAGGAATTATAATGAATAAGAAAAAAGTAATGTTTTACGCAAAAATGGCAGTTGTCATTCAATCGGTAATAATTGCCGTAATGTTAATTGCGATTATCTTTAAAGCAATATACGAATTGTTAACTTAATTATTTCTCATTAAGTCGTGGCATAATTTCAACGAAATTACACGGGGTGTGACGAATGTCTAGTTGGTATTGTAAAATATCATTCCAACCATCTTTGACCGCACCTTTTGAACCAGGCAGGGCAAATATATAAACCCCATTATAAACCCCCGCAATCGCACGGGATTGAATTGTTGATGTGCCAATTTTTTCATAAGATAACATACGGAATAACTCCCCAAAGCCAGGGATTATTTTATCGCATAGTTTTTCAATTGCCTCTGGCGTCACATCACGCCCTGTAAGTCCAGTACCACCAGTTGAAATAATTGCATCAACTTCTGTATTTGCAATAATTGATTTAATTGTATCAATGATTTTATCCGCATCGTCCTTAACAATTGTTTTGTTAATTACACTGTGACCAGATTTTTCAATTAATTCCACCAATGTTTGCCCGCTAGTATCGGTTGCTTCATTACGGGTATCAGAAACTGTAATTACAGCAATATTAATTGGTTTAAATTCAATGTTTTCATTAATTGGCATACCTTAATCCATACTTTCATACATTGGCCATTTGCCATCGGCTAGCATATCTAGTGACGGGGCATTGCCATTAAACTTTAAACGATAAATCCAGAAATTAGAAACAACTTTTTCAAGGAATAATCTTGTTTCACGACTTGGCATTGATTCAATAAATAATAGTGGATCTTTTTTATAATCAACCTTTTTACGCCATCTTTTAATATTACCCGGACCTGCATTATATGAAGCAACAGAATAGAATAAGTTATTTTTCTGTTCTTTTAATAAGAAACGAATATATGATTGCCCCAATGTCATTGATAATTCTGGACGGTAAAGATAGTTGCGTCTTGTACCATAAAAGCTGTTTGGTTTAACACGGGTTTTACGTGCAACAAACCTTGCCGTATTTGGCATAAGTTGCATTAAGCCCCTTGCACCAACGCTTGATTTTGCATATGAACGGAATTGTGATTCTTGTCTTACAAAGGCAAGGACTAATGCTTTATCAATTACAAAGCCTTTTTTTGGTCTGTATGGAATGTCTGGGAATAAATAACCATAGCTTATACTTTCACCTTTGTTGATAAGGTGATAACCACTACGGTATTGTGCGTGTGGAAGGTTTAACCTTGCCCCCAACTTCATTAATGTTTCTTGGTATTCAAGTTTTACTTGTGGTTGAATGTATTTAAATTCACGGTCTGCTCTGTGGTGCATTCCAACTTCTACTAATGCTCTTGCGCGTTTAATAGCGGGGATTACACTAAATTCATCTAGGTCTGAATCAGTTGCTGAATTCGTTGAAAATGAAATAGCAGGGTCATTACCCATAGACTTTGCCGCCAATATCCCATAGAAAGTTGTGATGTGCTTGATTGCCTTTGCCCAATAACCTTGTGCTGACATTGAATTGCCAATCTTATCTTGTGCACGACCCGCCCAATAATAACCCGCAGAATTTAACCAAGTATCTTTTTCTTGTTGTTGTGCCATTCGCTCAAATAATGTTGATGCAAGTTCATATTTTTCTTCACGATATGCTTCCAGTCCCGCCCACCAGTTTGCTTCCCAAGATTCTTTTTTATTCATTTTGTATGCTTCTTGGGCAATTGTAATTGTGCGTTGTGGTTTATGATACCTGTAATAGCCCCTTGCAATGTGACTAAGTGCTTTTGCGTGTGCAGGCTTGCCCAATCTTTTACGGTTTTTGTTAAGATAGCTGTATGCGTCTGTCACATTACCTTTTTGCACAGAACGATATATTTTTCTTAAAATAGCATTTTCCGAAGACTTGAACTTTGATTTTGCTTTTTTAAATTTAAGATTTTGGCTGTCTGGTGATAAAAACCTTTTTGGAACCAGTTGACCTTTTGGTGGTGTTGGGTTTTTCCAACCACCAGATTTACGGCGTTTTGCCAATTTATATAATTGTTTTGAACCAGGGTGGTCGTTGTACTTTTTTAACCAGTTGTGTAATTCAGGGTACGATGCACGATATTTTGTTGGGTGCATATATTTTTGAAATTCCACTTGTCCCATAAGTATTTTATTATCAATAGTTTTTATAATCTTATCAGCTTGTTTCCATTTACCTTCTTGTTGCAGGGCAAATACTTTACGGTATTTTTCGTTATCCGAAGAACTTAATATATCTGCTTTTGCAACATTGATAAATGTCAATAACAGTAAAAATGGTATTATTTTTTTAATCATTTAAATATTTTTTTAACTTCTGTAAGTCAGCCCAAACTTGTTTTTTATATGCGGGTACTTTTATCATTTGCTTAGGGCTATGTAAAACGAAAAAATTATTTTCTTTATCGTTGTGTTTTATTGAAGTTATTTTCCCCCTTAATTGTGGGAAAGATTGATTAAATAATAACTTTGTAAGTTCTGTGCCAAATACGATAACAATTTTTGGCTTTGCCAGTTCAATTGTTTTTAACAGCAATGGTAATGTTATTTGAAATTCCGCATTTGTAATTGACCTGTCACCCGGTGGGTACCAAAACATACTGTTGGTATAGGCAATTTTACTAGTATCCAAATCAATTGCCTTAAACATACGATTGGTAAGTGTTTCCACATCACCAGAAAAAGCAATACCACTTGCATCATCATTTTTATTTGGTGCAATGCCAATACATAATATATCTGGGTTGTGGTCACCCTTATAATAAACAGTGTTTTTTGCAGTTGTTTTTAATGAACAATCGTTAAAGCCAGCTATATTTTTTTCAATATCGGCAATTGAAGTTGAATTATTCGCCAAATTAGTTGCATTTTTAATAGCATCTTGGTTGCCCGTAATATTGGACTTTGGTCGTTCTGTTTTAGGTGCTTGATTGTTTGATTGAACAGTTTTTTCAACAGGTTTAGCAATTGGGTTGGCTTTTTCAATCTTTTTTGCTTGTTCTTTTGCCGATTGGACGAATCTATTGGCAGGTTCGTCGGCAATTGCCTCATCCGCGCCTGAATTTATTAGCCATTTTAAATTTGCATAATCTTGTGAAATCATTTATTATTTATAGCACATACTTTACAAAAAATCATTTAGATTTTTACTTAATTTAAAAAGATTAAAAATGTGAAATATTTGTTTGTTATTTGATAAATATTATTTTACTATATTTAGATAATAAAAAAATAATGTTTGAATTACAGTAGAGAGAGTTTTTAATGTCTAAAAAAGATGATGACAACATTTAAAAAGATTAAAAATGTGAAATATTTGTTTGTTATTTGATAAATATTATTT
>JBMZFW010000052.1:0-6787 GCA_049615605.1 Alphaproteobacteria bacterium
AAGCCAGCCCTTTCGCAGATAATTAACCAATAAAATAGATTTTTATTCGCGGTCATCCTTGCGGGTGCGTTCACCACGTTCGTAATTTTCCTGTGCTTCAATCGTCATTGTGGCAATTGGGCGGGCTTCTAATCTTTCAAGTGGAATTGGATTTCCTGTAATTTCACAATATCCATATTCACCAATATCAATTGCGTGTAATGCTTCGTCAATTTTTGCGATAAGCTTTCTGTATCTATCACGTGTACGAAGTTCAAATGCGTGTTCTGTTTCAAGTGAAGCACGGTCATTTACATCTGGGCTAGATAAGCTGTCTTGTCGTAAATGTTCTAGTGTATCAGTTGTTTCACAGATTAATTCTTTTTTCCAATACAATAATTTCTGACGAAAATATTCCAATTGCATTGAAGACATAAAATCTTCTTTTTTTGTAGGTTTGTAATCAGGTGGAAGTAAGCTTTTTGCAATAGCTTCATCAATTTTTTGTATTTCTTCACTCATTTTTTTATTCCTTATAATAATTACAAATTATCAAGCACAATTAATATAGTATATATAGCCATAATAAACAACTAATTTTATAAAAAAAAATGTCGTTTTTTCCAAACATATTGATGTATGAGTAAAAAATGTCGTTTTTGTTTTATTTTTTATTGCCCTAAATCACATTTTTTAGTGCTCTATTTTAATAAAAAATTTATAGCGATATGTACAAAAAAAATAGCAAATAAATACCTTTTTATGTTATACTAATTGCGAATAAAATATTAACTAAATTATAGTAGAGATTTATACATGGCTAACAACCCAGAATTTGTAAATGAACAATTGGAAAAAACCGGTGATGCAAGAGTCTACTCTCACCCTGGTTTTGGTAAGGCTAAAGCCCGCAAAACACCAAAGGGAAGACCTGTTGAAGAACAAGCGTTACAGGAAATAAAAACCCTTATTGGCGATACCCTTCCAACTAAGGATTTAATGATTGAATTTTTACATTTAATACAAGACAAATATGGTCATGTTTCTGCACAACATATTCGTGCCCTTGCCCATGTAATGAAATTGTCCCAAGCGGAAATTAATGAAACAGCGACATTTTATGCTCACTTTGATGTTGTAAAAGAAAATGAGCCAGCGCCTGCTGATTTAACAATCCGCGTTTGTGAATCTTTATCTTGCCAGTTAATGGGTGCTGAAAGCTTAAAGCTTGCCATTGATAATGGTGTTGATGCAAACAAAGTTCGTGTAATTAATGCCCCTTGTATGGGTCGTTGTCATGTTGCACCTGTTGTTGAAGTTGGTCATAACCACATTGTAAAAGCAACAGCAGAAAAAGTTGTTGAAGCAGTTAAAAATGATGACACACATCCAATCGTACCTGAATACCAAGGTTTTGACGATTATGTGGCAGAAGGCGGATACGAAAGATTAAAAGAATTACTAGATAACAAATTTACACCTGATGAAATTATTGAAAAAGTTTCAAACACTGGTCTTCGCGGTCTTGGTGGTGCAGGTTTCCCAACGGGTCGCAAATGGTCATTTGTGCGTGCGGAAGCGGGTCCACGATTAATGGCAGTAAACGGTGATGAAGGTGAACCAGGTACAATCAAAGACCATCACTATCTTGCCCGTCGTCCACAACAATTCCTTGAAGGTATGTTAATTGGCGCATGGGTTGTGGAAGCAACTGATGTTTATATTTACCTGCGTGATGAATACCCAGAAATTCGCAAAGTATTACAAGCTGAAATCAAAAAAGTTCAAGACGCTGGCTTATCGCCACACACAAACATTCACCTTCGCCGTGGTGCCGGTGCATATATTTGTGGTGAAGAATCTGCAATGCTTGAATCTATTGAAGGTAAACGCGGTTGGCCAAGACAACGTCCACCATTTGTGGCACAAAAAGGTCTTTGGGGTCGTCCAACATTGGTAAACAATGTGGAAAGTTTATATTGGATTCCAGAATTGTTAACAAAAGATGAATCTTGGTTTAAATCACACGGTACAAATGGTCGCGAAGGTTTAAGAAGTTATTCTGTTTCTGGTCGTGTTAAAAACCCAGGTGTGCATTTTGCCCCTGCTGGTACAACAATCCAAGAATTAATTGATAACTATGCTGGTGGTATGGAAGATGGTCATACTTTCAAGGCATACTTACCAGGTGGTGCATCTGGTGGTATTTTACCAGCAACAATGAACGATATCCCACTGGACTTTGATACATTAAACCAATACGGTTGTTTCATTGGTTCGGCGGCGGTTGTTGTATTATCAGACGCGGACAATATGCGTGATGTTGCAACAAACCTTATGGAATTCTTTGAAGATGAAAGCTGTGGTCAATGTACGCCGTGTCGTGTTGGTACGCAAAAAATCCTTTCATTAATCAAGCAAGACGAATGGGATATTGATTTATTAAAAGAAATTTCAGGCGTAATGATGGACGCATCAATTTGTGGTCTTGGGCAAGCAGCACCAAATCCACTATTAAGGGTAATTGAACATTTCCCAGAAGATTTGAAAAAGCAGGGGTAGGAAGCTATGAGTATCAAATTTAAATTAAACGATTTAGAAGTTGAAGCGCAACAAGGCGAAACAATTTGGCAAGTTGCAAAACGCAACAATGTGGAAATTCCACATATGTGTTGGCAAGACGAACCAGGTTACCGTGCCGATGGTAACTGCCGTACTTGTATGGTTGAAATTACTGGTGAACGAACTTTGGCTGCTTCTTGTGTTCGTACCCCGAACGAAGGTATGGAAGTAAACACAAATTCAGACCGTGCGGTGAATGCGCGTAAAACTGTATTTGAATTATTGGGTACTGACCAACCGAAAAAAGATGTTGCCCACGATAATACTTCAAAGTTTTGGCACTGGGCTGATAAACTTGATATTGAACTAGACAGATTTCCAAAAGCAGAAAAACCACAATTGGACGCATCGCACCCTGCAATGCGTGTGAATTTAGATGCTTGTATTAACTGTAACTTATGTGTTCGTGCTTGTCGTGAAGTGCAAGTAAACGATGTAATCAATGTATCTGGTCGTGGTTCAAAATCTCACATTTCATTTGATATTGACGATGCGATGGGTCAATCAACTTGTGTTGCCTGTGGGGAATGTGTACAAGCATGTCCAACGGGTGCATTAATGCCAACAACACAAGTAAACGAATTACAACACTTTATGGGTACGGCTGATAAAGTTGTAAATTCATCTTGTCCATTCTGTGGTGTTGGTTGTTTAACTGAAATCCATGTTAAGGATAATCAAATCCTTAAAGTTGACGGTCGTAATGGTCCAGCCAACAACAAAAGATTATGTGTTAAGGGTCGTTTCGGTATGGATTATGCCAGCCACGACAACCGCTTAACTGTTCCATTAATTCGTCGTGAAGATGCCCCTGCTAAGTCGTGGGATATGCATATTCCAGATAACGATTGGTCTGAATACTTCCGTGAGGCAACTTGGGAAGAAGCAATGGAAAAGGCAGCCGAAGGTTTCCTTAAATTAAAAGAAAAATATGGTAAATGGTCGCTTGTTGGATTTGGTTCTGCCAAAGGTTCAAACGAAGAAGCATACTTATTCCAAAAACTAGTTCGTACTGGTTTTGGTACAAACAATGTTGACCACTGTACACGTTTATGTCACGCATCATCTGTTGCCGCATTACTAGAAGGCGTCTCTTCTGGTGCCGTATCAAACCCATTCACTGATGCGGAAAAAGCTGAATGTATCGTTGTAATTGGTTCGCGTCCTGCGTGGAACCACCCTGTTGCAGGCACATACATTAAACAAGCGGTTAAGAAAAAAGGTGCAAAACTTATTATTATGGACCCAAGGGGTCAAGACTTGGTAAGACACGCCCACCGCCACCTACAATTCAAAGGCGGTACGGATGTACCAATGTTAAAAGCAATCATTAAAATCATCATTGATAACGATTGGGTAAACCACGACTTTATCAAAGAACGCGTAACTGGTTATGATGAAATTGTTGCTTCTACAAAAGAATATACTGTTGAACAAATGTCTGAATCTTGTGGCGTATCTGTTGATGACTTATACGAAACGGCAAGGGTTTATTCTTCACGCAAATCAATCATTATGTGGGGTATGGGTGTATCACAACACGTTCACGGTACGGACAACAACCGTTGCCTTATCACACTTGCAATGATTACAGGTAATATTGGTAAAGAAGGCACAGGTCTTCACCCACTGCGTGGTCAAAACAATGTACAAGGTGCATCAGATGTGGGCTTAATCCCAATGATGTATCCAGATTACAAACGCGTTGATAACCCAAAATTCCAAGCAAAGTTTGAAAAAGCTTGGAACACTAAACTTGAAACTAAACCAGGTTTAACAGTTGTGGAAGTTATTGATGCAATTCTTGAAGACGAAATTAAAGGTCTGTATGTAATGGGTGAAAACCCTGCTATGTCTGATCCAGATACGCAACACACGCGTCAAGCACTTGCACACCTTGAACATGTGGTTGTACAGGAAATCTTTATGACAGAAACAGCAATGTTTGCCGATGTAATCTTACCTGCTTCTGCATTCCCTGAAAAGTCTGGTACATTCTCTAACACAAACAGAACTGTACAAATGGTTCGCCCTGCACTTGATATGCCAGGACAAGCAAGACAAGACTTAGATATCTTAATTGAAATGGGTCAACGACTTGGTCTTGATTGGAAATATCAAGGTCCAAAAGATGTATTCACAGAAATGACACAAGTAATGGCATCTATCGCTGGTATGAGCTGGGACAGATTGGACAAAGCAGATTCAATCACTTACCCATGTACAACACCAGAAGATCCAGGTCAGCCAGTTATCTTTACAGATAAATTCCCAACGGAATCTGGTAAATCAAAACTTGTAGCAACAGACTTAGTTCCACCTGCGGAATTACCAGATACGGAATATCCACTTATTCTTACAACTGGTCGTTTACTGGAACACTGGCACACGGGTGCAATGACGCGTCGTGCAACGGTACTTGATGCGATTGAACCAGAAGCAATCGTTCACATTAACCCAGCAACAATTGCGGAACTGGGTCTTGAAGCGGGCGAATTTGCCAATGTACATACCCGTCGTGGTCACCTACGCTTAAAAGTGCGTTCAGACCGTGATGTGGCAATTGGCATGGTATTCGTACCATTCTGTTTCGCCGAAGCACCAGCCAACATGCTTACCAATCCAAAACTGGATCCATTTGGTAAGATTCCAGAATTTAAATTCTGTGCGGCAAGGGTTGAGAAATCAAAGTCAAACACATTATAAATAGATTCTAATTCTGTTATTATCTGCAAAAGGCAATGCTTAATTACTTAATGTAATCTGCGCATTGCCTTTATTGATTCTAGCAGTTTAAAATCTATTTAAGTATGTCTCTTTTAATATTGTTTCTGGAAAAAATATTAAAATAAGTTTTAGTAAGTTAAGTACCAAGCATTTGTGAGCGACTACGACAAGTAGTCATTAAGCGAACAAATGCGAAGTGTAATTAACCACTAAAACTTATTTTATCGGTTAAGGTGTCTATATTGTTTTCTATATCTTCAATAATTGGCAACTGTCCAATTACTTTTACGCCTGAATATTTTTCAATGGATTGTTTGTTTTGTTTGTTTTCTTCGCCAATCATTACCACGCCTAGGATTGGGATATTTTTATGTTTTAAGGCTTGTATGGTTAATAAAGTATGGTTAATTGTGCCAAGACCACTGCGGGCAACAATAACCGCGTTGTATTGTAATTTTTCCATTAAATCAATTACCATATAATCGTCATTTATTGGGACAAATATTCCACCGGCACCTTCGGCTATGTGTTGTCCATCAAATGGGCTTTTTAAATTATTAATATCAATTTTAACCCCATCAATTTCCGCCGCAATGTGTGGGGATAATGGCTGGCTTAAGATAATGGAAGTTTGTGCATCAACCCCCGCACTTTGTGATACAAAGTTCGCATCAATATCGCCCTGTATCGCACCTGATTGTATTGGCTTCCAATATGGAATATTTAATTTTTTACAAATAACCGCGCTTACAACTGTTTTACCCACATTGGTATCTGTACCTGTAATAAAAATATTTTTCATTTTACTTCCTTGTTGCCACAACATAAATAACATAATACGAAACTGTATTATTATGTTTATCATTTAAATACTTACAAGCTTTCTTTAATTTTCCAACAGGTAAATTATCGCTATCACCCCTTGCACCAATGTTGCGAAGATGACTTAGGAAATCCAAAGCACTTGCAAATTGCATATCCAATATTTCAATTTCAATTTTAACATCAAAATCATCACCAAATGATTTTACAATTTGTTCTTCACTTAAAAAGTTTTTCTGTCTGTTATCAAGTCCTGAAAATTCACAAGATTCTTGCCATTGTGAAAAGTTTTTATCGCTTAGGGTTGAAAATGCAAGCACACCATTTTCATTTAATAAATCTTTATATTTATTAATCGTTACAGGCAAATCATTAAACCATTGAAATGCAAGATTGCTGTAAACAAAATCATATTTATTTTTAACTGTTGGATTTTCCCCATCCATTACCATAGTTTCAATATTTGGAAGTTTAGCCCCGCACACATTAACCATATTTTGTGCAATGTCGGTTGCAAGAATATTTGCCGTTGGATTAAGTCGGAAAACTTCATCAGTCATAAATCCAGTACCACAACCAATTTCCAACATATCATTGCTTGCCATTATATGGTTTGTGCAAATTCTAGTTAAATTTT
>JBMZFW010000053.1:0-6762 GCA_049615605.1 Alphaproteobacteria bacterium
CTTAATGCTTGTTCGTGGGAATACACAGATTTAATATCTGTAATTGTTGCCCCCTTTACCCCAAGCAAGCAATGTTCAATTGGTTGATAATGTTCGCCAATAATATGAAGTTTTGATTCAGGTAATAAATGATGAATATCCGCCACACGCCCGCCAAGGCTGTTTTCAATTGGAATTACTGCGTAATCGGCTTTGCCCGATTGTACCATTTCAAATGCTTGACGAAAGCTTCGGCATGGTAAAAGTTCCGCTGATGGATATATCTTTTTTGTTGCAAGGTTTGAATACGCACCCATTTCCCCTTGGAACGCCACAACATTTTTACCAGACTTTGGAAGCGGTGGGATGATAGGGTGGTTATCAATGTTATCGTGGGCGACTTCTTGCCCAAAGGTAATATATTCAGGCGTAGTTTTTAAAAACTTTGCAAGTAAAGTTATTTGATTGTGGTTTGGTGTGGACTTACCATTTTCCCAACGGTTGATTTTGGAATGACTGGCGTCAAGTTTTTCACCCAATTCCGTTTGTGTAAGTTTGTTGTCTTTTCGTAAATTTTTAATGCGTAAACCAATTTCAATCATTGCATATTCCTTTATTTATATGTGCTATTTTTGCACAAAATAAAAAAATATGCAATATGTGAAAACTATTTCCAAATTGGTTTGTTTGATTTTTTATCAAGACCCAGGCTATCCCAAATCTTTGATACTTTTTCCACCACTTCTGGTTCCATATACATTTCTTCGCCCCATTCACGGTGCGTTTCTGGGTGAACCTTGTCCGTTGCGTCCAATCCGATTTTTGAACCAAGACCACTTTCAGGGCTAGCAAAATCAAGATAATCAATCGGTGTGTTTTCAAGGATTGTAATATCACGGGCGGGATCCATTTTTGTAGATATTGCCCACCATACATCTTTCCAATCACGGGCGTTAATGTCATCATCAACAACAATAAGCCATTTTGTATACATAAATTGACGCAGGTATGACCACGCACCCAACATTACCCTTTTTGAATGTCCCGCATACGCTTTTTTAATTGATATAACGGCAATTCGGTATGAACAACCCTCTGGCGGAAGCCAAAAGTCGGTAATTTCAGGGAACTGTTGTTGAATAAGTGGAACGAATACATCGTTTAATGCTTCGCCTAAGACACTTGGTTCATCAGGCGGGCGTGATGTATATGTTGATAAGTAAATAGGGTCTTTACGCATTGTAATTGCCGTACAAGTAAACACAGGGAATTTTTCCACACTGTTATAATACCCCGTGTGGTCGCCATACGGTCCTTCGTCTGCGTATTCGTCCAATGATACATAACCTTCCAGTACGATTTCCGCATTGGCAGGGACTTTAATATCATTGGTTTTACATTTTACAAGTTCCGTTGATTTGTTTCTTAATAACCCTGCGAATTGATATTCAGATAATGTATCAGGCACTGGTGTGACCGCACCCAATATTGTTGCCGGGTCGGTGCCAATTACAACCGCACACGGAAGCGGTTCTGGCTTTTCATCTTTCCACCTTGCGTGGTGTTGTGCCCCACCACGGTGTTTAAGCCATCGCATAATTGCCTTGTTTTTACCAAGCTGTTGCATTCGGTAAATCCCAAGGTTAAAGTCATCACATTTATCGTCCTTTGGATTTGGACCTTGTGTCACAACTGTACCCCAAGTAATAAGTGGGGCTGGTTCGTTTGGCCAACACCCTTGGATTGGTAATTTATTTAAATCAATATCATCACCCGTTAAGACAATTTCTTGGCAAGGGGCTTTGCTAACCGTCTTTGGTTTCATTGTAAGGACTGTTTTTGCTAATTTGGCAAATCTGCCTGCGTCTTTGATACCCTTTGGTGGTTCTGGTTGACGCATTGATGCCAATTCTTCACCAATGGTGCGAAGTTCTGATTTGTCGCGGTTCATACCTTTTGCAACCCTGTCAACAGTACCGAAAAGATTTACCACCACAGGCATATCAGATTTTGTGCCATCTGCCTTGATTACATTTTCAAATACCACAACAGGTCCGCCATCACGAATAAGGCGTGTTTGTATTTCTGTCATTTCAAGGTGTGTTGAAACAGGTTCAGTTACGCGGATTAAATCCCCGTCTTTTTCTAGTTGTGATAAAAATTGTCGTAAATCTTTGTAAGCCATAGTAATCACTATACTTTAATCAAAATAAAATAAAAAGTATTTATTTATATTAGAATGAAATCGCAGCGCCAAGATACCAAATATTAGTATCAGAGCCAGATTTATAGAATGTTGCACCAACTGTAACAGCGTCTGTAACCCTGTAGCTGAACGAGAACGCATAACTACGGATTGTAACGGCATTAAGTGATTGAATGTCGTTGAATGCAGTTGCACCCGCGTCAATTCCGCCAACTTTTGAAATTAAGTATACATATGAAACAGTTGCTTTTTCAGACGGGTGGAATTCCAATCCAAATCGGTTATTTTTCGTTGTTCTTGCTGCTGAAGCGTCACGAACTTTTTTGTCAGCATTAGTTGAACCAGTAGAATAGAATTCAGTATATGTTTGTGTAATCGTACTTTGTCCGCGTGAATACGAACCAGAAAACTTGTCCGAAGAAACTTTCACACTGTAACCTTTGTTTTTATGCCCTTTGAATTTCATAATGGCATAACCAAGTGCGATATCCAGCCCAGACATAGACGCAACATATTTTGCACCATATGAACTTTCTTTGTTATCACCTTTGTATGATTTAGATAAAGAAAGTTGTAAACCACGAAGGTAATTAGATGTATACTTTAATGAATTTTCTGAATCTTTGTATACGGCTAAATCAGGTTGCTGTACATCAAATGCGTTGCGAACGAATGTACCTTTTAAAATTTCTTTTGAAGCGGCGGCATGTGTACCCATTTCAATCTTACCCATTGCGTCGCTTGATGCGTAAAAGTTAACTTTTGCATCAACATTGCTTGCAGCCCTGTTTACGGTTGCAGGTGCGTATGTTGTAACAGCTGCGGCTTGGTTGGTTGCGTCCATTGTAAAACCACCCCATTTTGTGATTTTTACATATGGAACATCGGCTAGTGAAGCAACCTTGTCAACGGTACCTTTTGTTACCTTGTATAATTTACCTCTTTCCGCTTTACCAGATGTAAGTGCAGAACCCACGCTACTTGTGAAGAACCAGAATAAACCGTTCTGTCGGTTGAAGAATTACCTTCAATGTTTAAATTGAAATCAGCACCGAATGTGATGCCAGTATCTGTGCGTGATGATGTTGAAACATATACATCTGTCTTAGTATAAAAATTACTGTGCTTTTTGTCGGATTTATATGTACCAAGTGCAGTACCAGTTACATCCGCAGAAAATGCGTGGCTAGCAAACATTAAACCAAACACACAAGTAATAATTTTTTTATACTATCAATTCTTTTCATTTATACTATTTTTAGCTAATTTTTGTATATTAATACTATATATAGTATATATTTACACTGCAAGTAAATAAAAAATGACAATTTGTTGATTTTTTTACTATCTGTATCTAGGTTCAATTAAATGTTTATATTTTTGATAGTGTTTATCATCAACCATTTGATAACGGGTAATGTTTAATTTAAACGCATCTTCAATCATTTTGTACCCCAAGTCATTATTGTGCTTAAGGAATAATTTACCACGCCAATATAATGCTACTGGATTTTCTGGGTTTATTGTTAATAATCGTTTTGTTACTTCGTCAATTGCTTCGTCAAATCCCCTTTGGAAGTGCCAGTATAAATATACAACAGATGTATCGTGCAATTTTGGATAATTTTTATAAACTTCCAGAACCGTTGTTGCCCAATTTGAAAACTCTCTTTTTCTAATCTTGTTAAGGTTTTCTGTATTTCCATCTTCAAACAATAGGTCATATAATGTACTAAGTTCAAAAATAGCAAGCTTGTTGCCCATTTTATACAGCCTTTTATAGCTATCAAATGAATCAACAATATATAATAATTTAAGATTGCTAGCATTATTTGTTGTTAATTCATTATTTAGGTTGATTTGAAATATTGCCCTGTTGATATATCGTTCGTTGTTTCCACCAGTTTTGTTGGCACTGTAAAAATTATTACTAAAGAATTCTTGTGGTATTTTAACACTAAAATGTTTTAAATAAGGTGTGTATGTAAAAATTAAAAATACAGATAATGTTATAGCTAGCATACCATTGCTTGGAATAATGTATTTGTTTATCTTATTTAATTTAATTGTAACTTTTTCTTTATTCTGTGAAACAGCAAGTGCGATAAATAATGCATAAACTGTTATGTCAATTATGATGTAAAACCATAATGATTGTAGAACAAGGAATGAAATAAATAGGCTAAGGACGACAGGGGTGTTTCTAAGGCTGTATCCAATAAAGCCATTAAGCGTAATATAAAGTAATGTTATTAATATGCCACCACTGAACAAATATTCAATTAAGTCATTATGTGTATGGAATAAATTCATACCTTTTATTGCCAATAAGTGTGATGACAGGGTGTTTTCTGTGGCATTGCCAGGATAAAGTGATATACCGTCAACCCATTTTTCACCAATAACATCAACACCGGAATCCCCCCAGCCACTACCAATAAAGAATGATCTAATATCCATAGAACTGATCGCCATATCCAGATACATTGAACGAACCCACAATGTTTCAATTGCGGTATATTTTTCAACATTGGGGATTGTGCTAACCATATAAATTAAAATTGTTATAATTACTGGGGTTGCAAAAGCAATTTGCCACGATATCTTTTTCAGCGGGGTTTTTGTTATAAATAAATATGTAATAGGGGTTAATATTAATAATAATTTAGCAGAATTATTATCAATGAATAATATTGATATAATTGATATAACTATACCAATAAGGGAAATTATTGATATGGCTGATTTATCTGTTTTAATTTCATTAATTGGTTTTAATAAAAGCAATGACATAAGTGATAAAAATCCAGGTATCGCCAAGAAATCATTGCTGAAAGTAACTGATTTGTTACTAAAAAATTCAATTAATGTTCTGGTTAATATGAATGTTGTGATTAAGATAATTAAAGCATTCTTATTATTTTTATATAAATACGATGCGATTAATATTAATAATGGTATTGCAATAAAACCAGATATCCCATAATTAAATGAATTTATATTACCAATTATTCCACCAAAGCTGTATTCGTTGAAAAGATTGTTTATTATTGTTAAAATGCCAAGCCCTGCAAATATAAGTATTATTTTTGTTATATTGTTATTTTCTGTTTGGTTAAGCAACAAAATACCAAAACTTGATAATAATAAAATTATGCCCGTAATGAATGGGTACAATCCAACCCCAGATATTAATCCAATATTATCAATAAACTTTGGATACATATTTGCAAATAATGGCAATGCAAATGAAAACATTGTAAGTGTGAATATTGTTGTTAATATATTATTTGTCGTTTTGGTCATTGTTTTTCCTGCTAATATTTAGATGTTTTTATAACATATCATATATAATGCAGTTGTCTATAATATATTTCCCAATGTTGCAAAAATATCACACAAAAATAACAAAGGTCGTTTTTTTGAATGAATCCAGTTGCGATGTATAAATATATAGGGGTATAAAGGTTATGTTATTTCATCAATGGTGATGGATTAACACCTTGGTTGGTTTGGTTATAACTAGCCAAACTAAGCTAAGGGGTGTTTGCAAACACTCTTATTTTAAAACAACTTTTTAATATAAAGGAAAATTATTATGAAAAAAGTATTATTAACTACATCTGCGTTAGCATTCGCAGGTTCTGCATTTGCAGCTGACGTTTCTGGTTATGTTATATCTGCTTACAAAAAAGCTGATTCTAAAAAATCTCTTTACAACGAAACTGAAGTTTACTTCTCAGGTTCTAAAACTGCTTCAAACGGTTTAACTTTTGGTGCTACTTACACTATTGGTTTCTCTGGTTCTGAAGCTTCTGTACAAGGTAAGGCTTCTAAAACTGAATATACAGCACCTGCTGCTAAAGGTTATGTAACATCTGTTACTGAAACTGCTGGTTCTTCTTCACAGTTCGCTAACGTAAACGCTTTCGTTTCTGGTTCATTCGGTAAAGTTGCAATGGGTAAACATGCTACTGCAACACGCGCTATCGGTGGTACTTCATTAGCTGTTGGTACTGGTATTGACGGTTCTGTAACTGCTGTAGTAACTCGTGAAAACACTACTAAAGGTGTTACTTACACTTCTCCAAAATTCAATGGTGTACAAGCTGCTTACACTAAAGAATTAGAAGAAAACGGTGCTAAAGCTTGGGCTATTAACTGGTCTGGTAAAGCTTCTGGTGTTGGCGTAGCTGTTGCTTACGGTAAGCACACTGCTGCTGGTGCTGGTAAAGTTGCTGACACAGCTTGGGGTGTTAAAGTATCTAAAGGTGCTTTCGCTGCTTCTTACGTTAGAGGTAAAGAAGGCGCAAACTCTAACAACAAATCTACACAAATTGGTGTAGCTTACACTGCTGGTAAAGTATCTGTTGGTTACTCTCAAGAAAAAGTTAAAGGTACAGCTGAACAAAAGAACTCTGTAATCCAGGCTTCTTACGCTGTAGCTTCTGGCTTAAAAGTATTTGCTGAACGTCAAAAGTCTGGCGATACTAAAACTACTTTAATCGGTACAAACATCTCATTCTAATTTGAATGTAGTTTGACTGATAAAACAGTTAAGTTAAGGGCGGGATTTA
>JBMZFW010000054.1:0-6650 GCA_049615605.1 Alphaproteobacteria bacterium
ATAAAGATGTATATAAAAAGAATTTAATAAAACTTAATTCGTGTTTTTTAAATATAAAGTCTTTGATGATGTTTAAATAATTTTTCATTGTTTACCTTTTAATTGCTAAATGCATTCCGTCCCTAACAGGTAACAATACATTTTCAAACCTGTCGTCATTAAGAATATATTTGTTTGCTTCGTCAACGGATATGGCTTTTTCATCCGTATCAGTTTCCAATATACCACCACGCCACAATGTATTATCAACAATTAATACACCGCCCGATTGCAAGTGGTCACAACATTTTTCTGCATAATCCGCATACGCCCTTTTATCCGCATCAATAAAGATAAAATCAAATTGTTCCGATGATAATATCTTATCAAGTTCCGTATTGGCATCGGCGTGAATAACATTAATTTCATTTTTACACGGGTGTGCATCAAAGAAATCTTTGGCACGGTCAATTACGCGACCATCGTGTTCAACACAAGTAATCTTTGCTTGTGGGGAACCTTCCGCCATACATAATGTTGCATAACCATAAAACATACCCAATTCCAAAATATTCTTTGGTTGTTTTAATAGGCTTATTGTTCGTAAGAAACTTCCAGATAATCTGTCTGAACACATATCTGCTTGTGGGGCAAAACGAAACGCATCTTCACGCACTTTTTTAAGCAATGAATTTTCCACCGCAGAATGGGCTTGGCAATATTGTTCAATTTCTGGATTTGTTATATATTTCATAAGAATTTTTATACACTTTATCCATACATAAATCAAGGTGTTATTAGGCTTTGATTTTTACTTAAAAACAGTGTAAAACATAGTTATGATTAAAAAAGTAGTATTACCAGTTGCAGGTCTTGGTACAAGATTTTTACCCGCATCAAAATCCGTGGCAAAGGAAATGTTCCCAATCCTTGATAAGCCATTAATTGATTATGCCGTTAACGAAGCAATATCAGCCGGTGGAACTGACTTTATTTTTGTAATCAGCCCAGAAAAACAAAGCATTATTAAATACTTTGAAGACGACCCAAACCTTATCCATCAATTAATGGAAAAGGGTAAAGAAGAATTAATTGAAATCGTTAAACCAAAAATAACTGGTTCAATTACAACCGTTATCCAAGACAAACCACTTGGACTTGGTCATGCAATTTCACTGGCAAAACCTTTTATTGATAACGAACCATTCCAAGTATTATTACCTGATGATTTAATTATGGCGGATACACCAGTTCAACAACAGTTATTAAAAGTTTACGAACAACACAAATGCGGTGTGGTTGGTTTAGAAGAAGTTCCGATGGAAAATATACACAAATACGGTGTGGTATCGGGCGATAAAAAAGACAACACTATTAAAATCAATGGCTTTGTTGAAAAACCAAGCAAAGAACAAGCCCCAAGCAACCTTGCCATTGTCGGCAGGTACATTTTTACCCCTGAAATATTTAACAAACTTGATAAAAACATTATTGGTGCAGGTGGTGAAATTCAAATCACCGATGCAATGGCGGAAATTTTATCATCTCAAAATTTCTATGGTGTAAACTTTGACGGCAAAAGATTTGATTGCGGTTCAAAGATTGGCTTCTTGGAAGCACAAATTGCATTTGCACAAAAAGACAACGATACAAAAGATAGCCTATCTGCAATCTTAAAAAAATACTTATAAGGAAAATAAAATGACGCACAGTTTTAACCCAAATATCTTGCGTGAATATGATATTCGTGGAATTGTTGGCGATGACTTAACAAACAAAGATGCCTATGCCATTGGTAAATCAATGGGGGCAATCGCCATTAATAAAGGATTAAAACCAACAGCAACAATTGGTTATGATGGCAGATTATCATCAGTTGAATTATCAGAACACTTAATTAAGGGCTTAAATGAATCTGGCGTTGATGTAATAAATATTGGACTTTGTCCAACAGGTATGCTGTATATGGCAGGCAAAGAACACAATTCATCAATTGCCATTCAAATCACGGGAAGCCACAATCCAAAAGATTACAATGGATTTAAGATTATGCTTGATGGTAAATCATTCTTTGGCAAAGACATTTTATTAATTGACGAATACGCAAAAAACAACAAATGGGTTGATGGCAATGCAACGGCAAAGGTGGAAGACTTTATACCATTTTATGCAAACCGAATTTTGCAAGATTACAACAAAGATGCCCAATATAATATTGTTTGGGATACGGGCAATGGTGCAATGGGTGCGGTAATTGAAAATGTCACTTCACAATTAAAAGGCACGCATACAATTATTAACCACGAAGTTGATGGAACATTTCCAAATCATCACCCCGACCCAACGGTTGAATCAAACCTTGTGCAATTAAAAGAAAAGGTTGCGGAACTTGGTGCGGATATGGGTATCGCCTTTGACGGTGATGGTGACCGCATTGGTATTATTGACGGGTCTGGTCGTGTGTTATGGGGTGACCAAATGTTATGTATACTTGCCCGCCCTGTATTAAAAGAAAATCCAAACGCCCCTATTCTTTCCGATGTAAAGGCTAGCGATGTTTTATTTGATGAAATCAAACGACTGGGTGGCAAACCAATTATGGTTGCAACGGGACATTCAATTGTAAAAACTAGAATGATTGAAGAAAATTCACCACTTGCTGGTGAAATGTCTGCACATATATTCTTTGCAGATAAATTCTATGGTCACGATGACGCATTATATGTGGCAATAAGGTTTATTAATTCTGTATTTGAAGAAGGAAAAACAGTTGCCCAGTTAATGGACGAATTACCAAAGGTAATCAACACACCTGAAATCCGAATTGATGTAAACGAAGAAGATAAATTCCCAATCATTTATGCATTAAAGCAAAAGGTTGTGGCACAAGGTCTTGATTTATGTGATATTGACGGTGTTCGTGTTCGCAATGAAAATGGTTGGTGGTTGTGTCGCGCGTCAAATACACAAAACGCACTTACAATGCGATTTGAAAGTAATTCAAATGACAACTTGCAAAAATCTATTAATTATGTTAATGAATTATTAAAAGATTACAATGTTAGGATTGAATATTAAATGTTTTTAATATGGATATTTCTTTTTAGCTTATGTCTTTTTATAAGTGTTAATAGCGAAAATTAATCTTTAAGCACGATACACGGCATATCCGTTTCAACCTTTACCGCAGAACAAACTTTTTTCGCATACTTTTTATCAAAGCCTTCAACCCTTGCACGGAATAAAGATCGTTTATTCTTTTTAATTTCCAATATCTCAACTGTTAAATCATTTTTATCTGGTAATATGGCAAGAACCTTTTTCGTTGCTGTTTTGGCAAATTTTTTGTTGCTGTATGCACCAACTTGGATTGCCCAACCAGTATCAAGTGGTTGTTTTGAACCTTGTTCTTCTTTCTTTTTAAGGTCAACCTTTGCTGTCTTTATTGGCAATTTAATATTGTTTAATTTGGCATAGGTTGCCGTTTCTGTTTTATCAACTGGGCGTGAAGCCATATGTTCGGCAACACGGAAACCCTTGTCCAATAAATATCGCATATGCAGGTCACGGCGTGAACCAGAAACCCCGCCAAATACAACGCCGATTAAACGAACGCCATCCCTTTCAACCGAACTTACCAAGTTAAAACCAGATGCACGAATGTATCCCGTTTTAATACCGTCTGTACCTTTGTACCTTGTTAATAATTTATTATGGTTTCTAAATGTAACACCCGCATACTTAAATGTTCTTGTTGATATGTATTTGTAATATTCAGGAAAGTCCTTAAATAATCTTGTACCCAATATTGACATATCATAAGCGGTTGTTACTTGCGCATAATTTGGCAATCCCGAAGCATTGCGGAAAGTGGTTTTTTTCATACCAATTCTTTTTGCCGTTGCTGTCATTCGTTTGGCAAACTTGCGTTCAGTACCGCCAAGGTTTTCCGCAACCGTTACGGCAACATCATTTGCTGATTTTACAACAAGTGCAAGAATTGCATTCTTAACCGTAATCTTTTCACCAATTCCCAAGCCAATACGACTTGGTGGCTGGCGAACTGCCCTTTTTGATGCAGTGAATTTTGTGTTTAATTTGATTTTACCCTTTTTCAATTCTTCAAATAAGATATAAAGAGTCATTATTTTTGTAAGTGAAGCGGGATATCGTTGTAAATTTGCCCCACGGGAATAAAGGATTTTTCCATCTTTAACATCAATAATGATTGAAGCGTATTTATTACCGTACACATTTCGCGCCGCTTCCACATTGAAGATAAAGACCATTGCAACCATAACGGCAAGCGGTAATAATAAATACTTTTTAAGCACGAATATTCCTTAAAATAATTCTTAAACTAATTCAATAATAAACGAATCATTTTAATATGCAAGGTAAAAATTGACGAATCGGCTTTACTATTAAAAAAATCGCATATATAATGGATTAATGCCAAACTTAGAATTTGAAAATAAATATGATGGTTTAGTATGCGGGGTTGACGAAGTTGGTCGCGGTCCGTGGGCGGGTCCCGTTGTCACCTGTGCGGTTGCATTAAAGGCAAGCCTGCCAGAACATATTTTGCAAGAACTAGACGATTCAAAAAAGCTTACAGATAAAAAAAGACAAGCGCTGTTTGAGCCATTAAAATATTACTTTCATTACAGCATTGCCGAAGCAACAGTTAAAGAAATTGATGAACTTAATATATTAAAGGCAACGATGATTGCAATGAAAAGAGCTGTTGAAAACCTTAATGAATCATTGGATAACAAACTTGTTCACGCATTAATTGATGGCAATAAAGAACCAGACCTTAACATACCACAAACAACAATTATTAAGGGCGACAGCCAAAGTATTTCAATCGCCGCCGCATCGGTAATTGCAAAAGTAAGTCGCGATTTATTAATGCAAAAACTTGCCAAAGAATTTCCATATTATGGTTGGGAAAGAAATGCAGGTTATGGAACCAAAGCCCATATTCAAGGCATAAAAGATTATGGCATATGTGAACATCATAGAACTTCGTTTGCACCGATAAAAAATGCCATGGAAAATATCCAAACTGAAAACTATCACAAAGATTATTAAGAATCGCCTACCGATTCTAACAAGGCACAACCCTATGTTTACTGGGTTTTAAAAAGAATCGGTATTTTTATTTTATTTTTATGTTTGACACCGATTCTATTTTTGTGTAATGATTCGTAGTATAAGAGCGAATCACTTGAAATATTCGCAAAACAAGAATTGATTGGATAAAATGAAAAAGTTAAAGACTAACGTATTAATTAACGAAGATTGTATCAAAGCAATGAAGGCAATGCCTGATGAATCAATTGATATGATTTTTGCTGACCCACCTTACAACTTACAATTGGGCGAAGGTTTAACACGTCCGAACAATTCTGTTGTAAATGGGGTTAATGACGAATGGGATAAATTTGACGACTTCAAACAATATGATGATTTTTCTGAAGCATGGATGAAAGAAGCCCACAGAATATTAAAACCAAATGGTTCGTTCTGGGTAATTGGTTCATACCACAATATTTTCCGTGTTGGCGCAAAATTACAAGACCTTGGTTTTTGGGTATTAAACGATGTTATTTGGGTTAAAAACAACCCAATGCCAAACTTCCGTGGCACTAGGTTTACCAACGCACATGAAACTATGATTTGGTCATCTAAATCAAAAGACGCGAAATACACATTTAACTATCACGCATTAAAGGCTTTAAACGAAGATTTACAAATGCGTTCTGATTGGTACATGTCATTATGTACTGGTGCGGAAAGATTAAAAGATAAAAACGGTGATAAAATTCACCCAACACAGAAACCAGAAAGCCTGTTATACCGTGTGATGATTGCATCAACGAATCCAGGTGATGTTGTTCTTGATCCATTTTCTGGAACGGGTACAACGGCTGCGGTTGCAAAGAAACTAGGCAGACAATATATCGGTATTGAACAAGATAAAAAGTACCTTAAAGAAGCGGAAAAACGCTTAAAAGAAATTACACCAGGTACAGAAAAAGAATTAGAAATTACATTGGAAAAACGTAAAGAAGTACGTATTCCATTTGGTAACCTTATTGAAAAAGGATTGATTTCTGCGGGGCAAAAACTTATTTCCCCATGTAAAAAATTCACGGCAAATGTACGTGCTGATGGGTCAATCAC
Organism: Alphaproteobacteria bacterium; assembly: GCA_049615605.1. Lineage (GTDB taxonomy): Bacteria > Pseudomonadota > Alphaproteobacteria > JAQWUY01 > JAQWUY01 > JAQWUY01. Next base: position 6,172 of record JBMZFW010000054.1, read on the forward strand.
ATCAGAAAAGTTTTCGGGTAGCATTCACAAAGTTGGGGCTATGGTGCAAAGGGCACCTAGCTGTAATGGCTGGACATACTGGCGATTACCAAAGAATGCTGAACCGATTGATGAGCTTCGTAAGCTTCTGCGAGCGGAGATAGGGTAATTCATTTGCCCTTTCCTACTATCAAGCAAACTTGGTGGGGCTTCGGTCCCACCTTTTTTTATTTGCGGGACTTGTCAGCCTTCCACTTCGTTACGGGTCGAACCATAACGGTTCAAATCCTAATCACAAGCAAAATAAAAAAGTAAAATACAACGATATATATTTAAAAATTTAAATAGATTTTAGTGAGTCTAGAATCAAAAAAGGCAATGCGACGACGACAGTTCGTCATTAAGCATTGCCTTTTGCAGATAATAGACCAATAAAATCTATTTAATTGGCTGGGATGGTAGGATTCGAACCTACGATACACGATACCAAAAACCGATGC
>JBMZFW010000055.1:0-6465 GCA_049615605.1 Alphaproteobacteria bacterium
ATGGTGTTGTTGGTAAAATCTTTGTTGAACAAGGCACGCAAAATGTTGCGGTAAATACATTAATTGCCGTGTTATTAGAAGACGGCGAAGACGAAAGTGCCCTTGAAGGGATTTCAGCCGATACGCCTGCACCGACAAATGCACCAGCTGATAATTCGTCTGCACCTGCTAGTCCAGCCCCATCAGCCCCAGTTGTTGAAGTTATGGAAGTTGAGCCAGAATGGACAGGTTCATTTAAAAAGCAAACAGTTCGTGAAGCATTGCGTGATGCAATGGCTGAAGAAATGCGTGGGGATGAAAATGTATTCCTTATGGGTGAAGAAGTTGCCGAATATCAAGGTGCTTACAAAGTATCGCAAGGTCTGCACGATGAATTTGGCGATAAAAGGGTAATTGATACACCAATTACCGAACACGGTTTTGCGGGTATTGCTGTTGGTGCAGCATTCCGTGGTTTAAGACCAATTGTTGAATTTATGACTTGGAACTTTGGTATGCAAGCCATTGACCAAATTATTAACTCTGCGGCGAAAACTAGATATATGTCTGGTGGACAAATGTCTTCGCCAATGGTGTTTAGGGGGCCAAATGGTTCGGCAAGTCGTGTTGGTGCACAGCACTCACAATGTTATGCGGCTTGGTATGGTCATATTCCAGGGCTTGTTGTAATTTCACCTTATGATGCAAGCGATTGTAAAGGTTTATTAAAATCAGCAATCCGTGATAATAACCCAGTTGTATTCCTTGAAAACGAATTAATGTACGGGGTTGAATTTGATGTTCCAGATACAGATGATTGGACTGTTCCAATTGGTGTGGCACGAACGCACCGTATGGGTTCTGATGTAACAATCGTTTCATATTCAATCGGTGTTGGTAAATCACTAGAAGCAGCCGAAGAACTTGCCAAGCAAGGTATATCAGCCGAAGTAATTGATTTAAGAACAATCCGTCCAATGGATAAAAATGCAATTATTCAATCGGTACAAAAAACAAACCGTCTTGTAATTGTAGAAGAAGGTTGGGCGCAATCTGGTATCGCGGCTGAGATTTCAGCAACAGCAATGGAAAATGCTTTTGAATACTTAGACGCACCAGTTCTAAGAATTTCTGCAAAAGATGTTCCATTACCTTATGCGGAAAACCTTGAAAAGTTAGCACTTCCACAGGTGGAAGATATCGTTGCGGAAATTTCAGAACTTTGCACAAATAACCCATCTATTGGTGGTGGCAATAATGCAAATGTAAATGCTAGTCCACTTGCAAAACGAATTGCACAGCAAAATAATGTATCATTATCAAATGTTAATGGTACGGGTGCAAATGGTCGTATTATGAAGTCGGATGTATTAAATGCCCCTGCGGGTGGATCAACGCCTTCGGCACCAATAGCGCCTGCGGTTGTTGATGATCCGTATCAACCAGAACACGAAAAATTACCAGTAAGCACAATGCGTGGGGTAATTGCAAAGCGCTTAACTGAATCAAAGCAAAGTGTTCCACACTTCTATTTAACAGCAGATGTGGAAATTGATGAATTGATGAAAGTGCGTAAAGAACTTAATGACAAAGCAAATGGCGATTATAAAATATCGGTAAACGATATGGTATTAAAAGCCGTTGGTGTTGCCCTTAACGAAGTACCAGATGCAAATGTTGCTTGGGCGGGTGATGTTGTTAAACAGTTTAAGTCTTCGGATATTTCGGTTGCGGTTGCCATTGAAGGTGGTTTAATTACGCCAGTGGTAAGAAATGCTGAAACAAAAGGGCTAGTTGACATTTCAAATGAAATGAAAGAACTAGCAGGGCTTGCAAAATCAGGTTCATTAAAGCCAGAACAATATCAAGGCGGAACAATTTCCGTATCAAACCTTGGTATGTATGGGGTTGATAACTTTAATGCAATTGTTAACCCACCGCAGGCGGTAATCGTTGCCATCGGTGCGGGTAAAGACAAGCCAGTTGTTAAAAATGGTTCTGTTGATATTGCAACGGTAATGACACTTACAATTTCTGTTGACCACAGGGCGGTTGATGGTGCTGTTGGTGGTTTATTATTAAAGGCGATTAAAGAAGCCCTTGAAGATCCAAAGAAATTAGTAGGCTAGGAAATTATTATGGAAAAATTAAATTTTGACTTAGTTATAATGGGTGCAGGACCAGGCGGATATGTAAGTGCAATCCGTGCGGGACAGTTGGGACTTAATGTGGCGGTTGTTGAAGCAAACCACTTGGGTGGTATTTGTTTGAACTGGGGTTGTATTCCAGCCAAAGCATTACTTCGTTCATCGGAAGTTTACCGTCAGATGAAACACGCTGAAGAATACGGTTTATCATGTAAAGCAGAATTTAATTTGGAAAAAATTATTGCTCGTTCACGTGGCGTTTCTGAACGACTAAGCGGTGGTGTTGCCCACTTACTTAAAAAGAACAAAGTAACTGTTATTGATGGCTTTGCTAAATTATCTGGTGGCACAAATGGTGCAAGGGTTGTATCGGTTTCAAAAGACGGTACGGATACACACGAATTAACGGCAAAGAATGTAATTATTGCAACTGGTGCAAGGGCTAGAATCCTTGACGGACTTGAACCAGATGGCAAATTTATTTGGTCTTATAAAGAAGCACTTGTTGCCGATGTAATGCCAAAAGATTTAGTTGTTCTTGGTTCTGGTGCAATCGGTATTGAATTTGCTAGCTTCTTTAATGAACTGGGTGCAAATGTAACCGTTGTTGAAGTACAAGACAGAATTTTACCTGTTGAAGATGCGGATATTTCGGCTATGGCGAAAAAGTCATTTGAAAAGCAAGGTATGAAAATTATTACTGGTACTGGTATTAAATCGGTTGATAAAAACAAAGACGATATGAATATCACCCTTGATAATGGTGATGTAATTAAGGCTGATAAATTAATAACAGCTGTTGGTATCGTTGGTAATGTTGAAAATATCGGACTTGAAGATACAAAAATCAAAGTTGAAAAAACTCATATCATTGTTGATAAATGGGCTGAAACTGATGAAAAGGGTATCTATGCAATTGGTGATATTGCCGGTGCGCCGTGGCTTGCACATAAAGCAGAACACGAAGGTGTAATTGCCGTTGAAAAGATTGCAGGGCTTGCCGATGTTCACCCACTTAACAAGGCACAAATACCGGGTGCAACATATTGCCACCCACAAATTGCAAGTGTTGGCTTAACAGAAGCACAAGCAAAAGAACAAGGGCTTGAAGTTAATGTTGGTAAGTTTCCATTTATGGCAAATGGTAAAGCAATCGCACTTGGCGAAGATGAAGGTCTTGTTAAAACAGTATTTGATAAAACAACTGGTGAATTATTAGGTGCCCATATGATTGGTGCGGAAGTAACAGAAATGATTGGTACATTTTCAGTTGCACAAAAACTGGAAACAACAGAAGTTGAATTAATGCACACCGTATTCCCACACCCAACATTAAGTGAAATGTTGCATGAATCGGTACTTGATGCTTATAATAGAGCAATACACATTTAGGAAGTATAATGGTTAAAGAAAAACTAGCCCCAGATGGCAGAGAATATCGCCACCCTGAAAAAAGAAATCGCCCTGATAACCCAATCAAGCGAAAGCCCGATTGGATTCGTGTAAAAGCACCTGTATCAGAAGGCTATAAAAAAACAAAAGACCTTGTGACATCACACAACCTTACAACGGTTTGTGAAGAAGCGGGCTGTCCAAACATTGGTGAATGTTGGGAAAAACAACACGCAACAATGATGATTATGGGCGGTATTTGTACGCGCGCTTGTTCATTTTGTAATGTGGCAACGGGTAAACCAAACGGACTTGACCCATTTGAACCATTTAATGTTGCCGAAACGGTACATAAACTTGGCTTAAAGCACGTTGTAATTACATCGGTTGACCGTGATGACTTGGAAGACGGTGGTGCAAGGCACTACGCCGAAACGATTAAAGTTTGCCGTGAACGCAACCCAGATACAACAATTGAAATTTTAACCCCTGATTTTAAAGGTAAAGAATCGGCACTTGAAATCGTGGTTGAAGCACGCCCAGATGTGTTTAACCATAACATTGAAACAGTGCCAAGGTTGTATCCAACAATTCGCCCAGGGGCAAGATACTTTACTTCGTTACAGTTATTATCAAAAGTAAAAGAAATGGACCCATCAATCTTTACCAAATCTGGTTTAATGGTTGGTCTTGGCGAAAGCGATATGGAAATCCACCAGTTAATGGACGACTTGCGCGCCGCTGATGTTGATTTCTTAACAGCTGGTCAATACTTGCAACCAACGGTAAAACACGCCGCGGTTGACAGGTTTATGACACCTGATGAATTTGATGCACTGGCAAACAAGGCGCGCGCCAAAGGGTTCTTGCTTGTTTCTGCAACACCGCTTACGCGTTCTTCATACCACGCAGGGGACGATTTTGAAGCATTGCGTGAAGCAAGAAATGCAAAGCTAAACAAAAGCATATCTTAATGTATAATTACAGCGATATTAAGCAAATGGATTTTTCCGCTGAACAAATGTATCAGCTGGTAAAAGACATTGAAAAATACCCTGAATTTTTACCGTGGTGCGATGGTCTTCGCATAAAATCACAAAATGACACAGAAGTTGTCGCCGATATGGTTGTTGGTTTTAAATCAATCAGTGAAAAATTTACTTCCCGTGTGAATTTTGATGAAGCAGATAAAAAGATAATTGTAAGGTACGAAGACGGTCCATTTAAATCATTGGAAAATAATTGGCGTTTTGAAGAAAATGACAATGGTTGCCTTGTTCATTTTGATATCAGCTTTGAATTTAAAAGCAAGTTGCTGGATATGGTAATGTCCCCAGTTTTTGAGAAAATCGTTGGTAAAATGGTATCTGCATTTGAACAAAGAGCCAAAGATTTATACAGCGGTTAAATAGCTTTTATATCTATTTTTTAGGATTTATAGTTTTTATCGGTATTTTTTGCACTTTTTAGGTTTTAAACTTAATTAAAGTTGTGTATAATGATTTCATTATGTTGACACCTGAACAAATTCGCGCCGGTCGTGCGTTAATAAATGCAAAGCAAAGTGATCTTGCCAAAAGGGCGGGAATAAGTCTTGCAACCCTTAATAATATTGAAAGGGCAACTGCACACCCAAGGGGAAAAACTTGGGCGGTAATTGCCGATACCTTTGAACAAGAAGGTATTGAAATATTTGACGATGCGTACGGTTTTGGTGTAAGGCTTAAAACCAATGAAAGGGCAAAATACACATTGGTTCGCGATGTGTTGGAACGCGTTGTTTCTGCTTTAAAAATTGATTTTATTAATCCGTTAAAACAGGGCTGTTTGGTGTTTTCAAATGACCCAGTACCACATTATTTCCTATGGCTTGATTTTGGTGTGCGTAATGTAATTTATGATTCAGCGAAATTTACACTTGCTGATTCATCAAAGTCACAGGAACTTGCTGGATTAATCCTTGCATTTAAAAGTACAAATATTCCATTAAACTTTATTGATGAAGTACAAAATATTCAAAATATTTCTGCGGTTGAAGCAATTGAAAAATTGAAAAAAGCCAAGAAAACTGAATTTGACCGTACTTATGATATTCTTAAAAACTTTGATAATACGGAAACGGCTATTGATGAAGCATCAAGCCAAGACGGGCATTTACTTACCCATTTAATCCAAAAGTTTGGCGGTTTCTAGGGCGATTGTTAATGCTTTATTTACAGAAGCATTTCTTACATCCGCGCGTTCACCAGTAAAATTATTTTTATGTGATGTTGTTTTATCTTTGGTTGCAATACCAATGTAAACAAGTCCCGCTTGTTTGTTTTCACTTTCACCAGGGCCTGCAACACCAGTAATTGCAATGGCAATATCCGCCCCCGATACTTTAATAAGACCAGTTGCCATTTCTTCGGCTACTTGGCTTGATACGGCACCATATTCATTTAGTGTTTCGTTTGATACTTCTAGGTATTGGTTTTTTGCTTCGTTGCTGTATGTAATAAAGCCTTGTTTAAATACATCACTTGAACCAGATATTTCCGTAATTGCGCCAGATAACAATCCACCAGTACACGATTCAGCGGTTGATATAACCAACCCTTTATCAGATAAGGTGTTGTTTAGTTCACTTGCAAGTGTAATTAAATCATTATCCATACCAACACCCACATAACAAGACCCGCCATAAAGCCCGCCACAACATCATCAAACATTACAGAAAATGGTGTTTTTTGACGGTCAATCATATAAACAGGGTATGGTTTTAACACATCAAATATACGAAACATCAAAAATCCAATTACATAATACCAAATATCAACTGGAACAAAGGCAAGGGTAATAAATACACCCGCCATTTCGTCAATTACAACTTCACTAGCATCGTGTTTTTGCGATTGATTTTCATAAAGGTATGTGAAATACCAACCAATTAAAAATACAATAAATG
>JBMZFW010000056.1:0-6224 GCA_049615605.1 Alphaproteobacteria bacterium
CATTGCAAGGCACATTGAACAACCTGGTTCACGCCATTCAAATCCCGCATCAATAAATATTTTATCAAGCCCTTCTTCTTCCGCTTGTAATTTAACAAGACCAGAACCAGGTATAACCATTGCCCTTACAGATGGGGCAACTTTTTTACCTTGTAAAATTTTTGACGCAAGGCGAAGGTCTTCTATCCTTGAATTTGTACACGAACCGATAAACACAGTATCAATTGCAATGTCTGTTATTTTTTTACCCGCATCTAGTCCCATATATTCCAGTGAACGAACCATTGATTGTTTCGTGTCATTGTTATCAAAGTCATCTGGGTTTGGAACATGACCATTAATTGAAACAACATCTTCTGGTGAAGTACCCCAAGTCACCATTGGTGAAATATCGTCCGTATGTAATTTAACTTCAATATCATATTCTGCATTTTCATCAGAAGCCAAAGTCTTCCAATATTCAACTGCATTATCAAAGTCCGCACCGCTTGGTGCCATTGGACGACCCTTTACATAGTTAAATGTTTTTTCATCAGGTGCGATAAGTCCCGCCCTTGCACCCGCTTCAATTGTCATATTACACATTGTCATACGACCTTCCATTGACAATTCACGCACCGCTTCGCCAGCGTATTCAATTACACAACCAGTACCGCCAGCTGTGCCAATTTTACCAATAATTGCCAAGATTAAATCCTTTGCTGTAATGCCATCGTGGATTTTACCATCAACGGTAATACGCATATTTTTTGCAGGTTTTTGCAACAATGTTTGTGTTGCCAAAACATGTTCCACTTCACTAGTACCAATACCAAATGCCAGCGCACCGAATGCACCGTGGGTTGATGTGTGGCTGTCGCCACATACGATTGTTAACCCCGGAAGTGAAAAACCCTGTTCAGGGCCAACGATATGGACAATACCTTGTCTGTCGTCATCAAGGTCAAAAAATTGCAAATCAAAATCTTTAACATTTTGACGCAGTGTTTCAACTTGGATTCTGGATTCTTGTTCTTTGATACCTTGGTCACGGTTAAGTGTTGGAACATTGTGATCCGCCGTTACCAAAGTTAAATCTGGTCTTCTTACTTTTCTAGAAGATTTTCGCAAACCGTCAAAAGCCTGTGGCGATGTAACTTCGTGTACAAGGTGACGGTCTATATATAATATACAAGTCCCATCAGGCTGTGTTGCCACCACGTGCTGTTGCCATATTTTATCAAATAAAGTTTGCGGTTTTGTCATATTTTTACTTTATCATAAAAATAAAAAAAATTACAATTTTACATTAGGTAAGGTTGGGCAAATAATTTACCCAACCTTTAACAAACCTAAATGTAAGATTCAGCTTACTTGCTACCTGCAAGTTGCTTTTCACGCTTACCGATTTTTTCCTCAGTAATACGTGCAGCCTTACCAGTACGACCGCGTAAGTAGTATAACTTAGCACGACGAACTTTACCGTAACGAAGTACTTCAATCTTCTCAAGACGTGGAGAATATAATGGGAATACCCTTTCCACACCTTCACCAGAAGATAGTTTTCTTACTGTAAAGCTACTGTTTAAGCCAGCATTACGACGGGCGATTACAACGCCTTCAAATGCCTGAACACGTTCTGTTGTGCCTTCTACTACTTTTACGTGAACTTTAACATTGTCACCCGCTTTGAAAGAAGGGATTTCTTTGCCTTCTGTCACGCGTGCGATTTCTGCTTGTTCGATATTTTGAATAATGTTTGTCATTTTTTCAACCTTTCTTAAATTTTTCAAACTTATGAGTTTTTAGTTAAATGTTTTTCCCATAAATCTGGTCTTCTTGCTTTCGTAATTTTTTTTCGTTCTTCATTTCGCCACTTGGCAATGTTTTCGTGATGCCCGCTTAACAAAATTTCTGGAACTTCATTGCCGTCCCAATTTTGTGGTCTAGTATAGTGTGAATATTCAAGTAAATCGTTTTCAAAACTTTCTTCTTGAATAGAAGTTTCATCACCAACTGCACCCGGTAATAATCGTATAACTGAATCAAGTAATACTTGTACCGCAGGTTCGCCCCCGCTAAGCACGAAATCACCAATGCTGATTTCTTTCATATTCCATTTTTCAATAACCCTTTGGTCAACACCTTCATAACGACCACAAAGAAAAGTTAAAGTATCTTCTTTTGAAAATTCTTCTGCCATTTCTTGGTCAAAAGTTTTGCCCCTTGGGGTTAAATATACAACCGTACCAGTTTCATTTAAACTAGATAAGCAGTTATCAACAACATCTGGACGCATAACCATTCCCGCACCGCCACCAAATGGGGCATCGTCAACAGTTGCGTGTTTATCCATCGCAAAATCACGGATTTGAACAGTATTAAGATTCCACAAATTATTTTTCATAGCATTACCTGGGATAGATGCACCCAAGATACCAGGAAACATATCAGGAAACAGTGTTAATACATTTACATTAAGCGTCATTGTCATTTTCCTTATCTTTATCACCCATTATATAAGATGGGATTTCTAAAATTAAAAAATTGTTTTCAATGTCAACTTTTACAACATCATTTGCAAACAGGAATAAATCTGATTTTTTAGTGTCAATAAATTCAACTTCCACTAAATCACCCGCACCATAATTGTGCATATCTATTACTTTGCCAATTTCGTTGTTGTCAGTATTAAGAACCTTTAACCCGATAAGTTGTGAATTGTAATATTCACCGTCATTCAGTTCTGGTAATTGTTCTTCGTTAATGAATAATTCATCACCTTTTAACAATTCCGCCTGATTACGGTCGTTCACACCATCGATTTTCACTAAGAATAAATCTTTTACTGTGCCTGATTTTTGTAATTCCACTACTGTACCTGCTTTATCAAAAACAGGCGAATAATCAAATAAAGAGTCTGGGTTTTCAGTAAATGACTTTACCTTAACCATTCCCTTTATACCGTGAACATTTGTAATAACGCCCACCGCAATAAGATTATTTGTATTGTAATTATCAACCATAGTAAATTCCACTCAATGAAAAACTAAACAAAAAATTATTCAGCTTTTTCCTCTTCTGAACTTTCCTCAGCAGGTGCTTCTTCTGCAGGTGCTTCAGCTTCTTCCGCTGGTGCTTCCGCAGGTGCTTCCTCAGCAGGAGCTTCAGCAGTTTCTTCCGCTGGTGCTTCTGTTGCAGGTGCTTCCGCTGTCGCTTCTTCAGCTGGTGCTTCCGCAGGTGCTTCTTCAGCTGGCGCTGCTGCTGCTTCTGCTTGTGATGCTTTTTCAGCTTCTAAAGCTTCTTGCGCTGCTTGACGCTTTTCGTCGCGTTCTTGGATTTTCATCTTCGTACGTTCAGATTGTAAATGCTTAGTTGTCTGTACAGGAACTTCACGCTTTTCGAATAAGTTAACATCAGCAAGGAATCTGTGTACGCGATCTGTTGGTTGCGCACCTTCACCTAACCAGTATTTTACTCTGTCTTCTACAAGCTTAATGCGTTCTGCACTATCTTTTGCTAACATTGGGTTGTATGTACCAACCTTTTCAATGTACTTACCATCCCTTGGTGCGCGTTCATCCGCCACAACAATTCGGTAATATGGACGCTTCTTTGAACCGCCGCGAGCTAATCTAATTTTTAAGCCCATTGTTTTTTCTCCATTTAAGTTTGTTAATATTAATCCACCCCGAACCATTCAAAGTGGAACTAGTTTGGCAGTCTTAACGACCACCTAATCCCGGGAAGCCACCGCCCCCGAAAGGATTATTTCCGCCAAATGGATTTCCCATACCGCCCATACCAGGAAGTTTTCCACCCATTTTAGCCATTTGCTTCATCACTTTTTCCATAGTCTGGAATTGCTTAATAAGTTTATTTACATCTTGAACCGATGTGCCTGAACCTGTTGCAACTCTTTTCTTGCGTGATGCATGCAAAATCTTTGGATTTTTGCGTTCTGCTTTTGTCATTGAATCAATAACAGCAATTTGACGCTTAATCATTTGTTCGTTAATACCAGCAGATTCCATTTTTTCTTTCATGCCTTTCATACCTGGCATCATTCCCATAAGACCGCCTAGTCCGCCCATCTTATTCATCTGCTGTAATTGTGATTTTAAATCGTTTAAATCAAATTCGCCCGACTGCATTCTTTTTGCAATGCGTTCGGCTTCTTCTTCCGAATTCATTTCTTGTGCTTTTTCAACTAAGCCGACAACATCGCCCATACCAAGAATACGACCGGCAACGCGTTCCGCATCAAACTTTTCAATTTCATTTAGCTTTTCGCCCGTACCCATAAACTTAATTGGGCAACCAGTCACTGAACGCATTGATAATGCAGCACCGCCACGGCTGTCGCCGTCAACCCTTGTTAATACGATACCTGTTAAACCAAGTTTTGCATTAAAGTTTTCCGCTGTTGTCACACTGTCTTGACCAGTCATAGCATCGGCAACAAGTAAAATTTCTTGTGGTTTAGAAACTTTTTTAACTTCACTTACTTCCGCCATTAATTGTTCATCAATTGATAAACGACCCGCCGTATCAAGCATTACAATGTCATAACCGCTAATCTTACCGGCTTGCATTGCGCGTTTTGTAATGTCTTTTGGTAATTCACCTGCAACGATTGGTAATGTGTCAACTTCCACTTGTTCACCAAGAATGGCAAGCTGTTCTTGTGCCGCAGGACGGTTAACGTCAAGTGAAGCCATTAAGACTTTCTTGTTTTGTTTTTCCGTTAATACTTTGGCAATCTTTGCTGTTGATGTTGTTTTACCAGAACCTTGCAGACCAACCATCATAATCATTACTGGTGGTTCACCACGAAGGTTTAAGTCGTGGCTGTCTTCATCACCACGGAAAATATCAACCATTGTATCGTGTACGATTTTAACAACTTGTTGACCTGGGCTAACCGATTTAATTACATCGGAACCAACGGCGCGTTCTTTAACATCGTTAATAAATGATTTTACAACTGGAAGTGCCACATCTGCTTCTAATAACGCAGTGCGGATTTCACCCATTGCATTTTCAACATCAGCTTCATTTAACGAACCACGACCTTTTAGCTTTTCAAAAACGCCACCAAGTTTAGTCTGTAATACATCAAACATTATATTTTACCTTCCAATTTTATATTCACAAAAAGACCATAAAGCAAAAAAGACCAGCGTACGAAACTCGTAGACTAGCTGACTCCTTAGAGCGTTCCTTCAACCGAAAAAAGGATATGTAATTTTTTAAATTCGGCTTAAATCATTTTGTGATGATTAAATTTTGTCCTATATATAGAATCAAACCCATAAAGAGTCAAGGTTTTTCGTATATTTTTAACAGATAAAATAATCAATATTATTATTTTTTATAAAATTAATGGATTTTAGATTATTTTGTACAACTTATAATTGTATATTTAAGACCTTGACACAATAGAACAAAAGCAGTACATTAGGTTATTACTTAACTATGGGCTGTGAAGAATAAGATTTTGGCAATTTTTCTAAAAATTGTTGAGATTTATATAAAATGGGAAAATATATACAACCTATGATTGTCATTATTAAAAGATTTTTTATTTTATCATTTTCGCTTCTGTTATTAAGCAATGCTTTTGCAGGCGATACGGATTTATATTCCGACCACTGTCCGCTTGGCTGTCCAAAGGCAGAAACCGATATGGCAATTGTTGTTCATTCCCCATACATAAGTGGAATTAACAAAAGCAATCTTTGGACATTATGGACGGCATATAAGGTAAGCCCCGATTCATTCGGTAAACGCATCAACGCCAAATTTAAAGCCGACCCATTATTGCCAAATCATTTACAAAAAAAACCATCCGCATATAAGGGATTATACAAAGCATATAAACTTGACCGTGGGCATATGGCACCCGCATCTTCATTCAGCGTAAATAAAGACACAGCCAAACAAACTTATTATTTATCAAACATCAATCCACAACCAAGCAGACTTAACCGCGGGTTATGGGCAAAAATTGAAAAATGGGAACGAAACAATGCCCCCCTTTATGTTATGGCGGGTGTAATTCACAACAATGCAAATAAACAAAATCACCCAACTGGGAATTTTTGGAAAATTATATTAAATGGAAATAAGAAATATTTTCACAGTTTAATTTTTGTGAAAAATGGCAATAAATATTGTTATAAAAATATTGAAATTAACAAACTTGAAAAATTAACCAAGTTATCGTTTTTTAAAAACTTACC
>JBMZFW010000057.1:0-6065 GCA_049615605.1 Alphaproteobacteria bacterium
GCCTGACACCCCATCCCCGCAGCCGTAATCGCTTGACGATAAGTCTTGTCCGCTACATCGCCCGCACAGAACACGCCAGTTATATTTGTTTTTGGCGTTCCTGGGGTTGCGTTTATGTATCCGTGGTCGTCCATATCAAGTCCACTTTCGGCAAATATTTTTGTTGCTGGGGCGTGACCGATTGCAACAAATACGCCCGTTACATTAATTTCACTTGCTTCACCATTTTCGGTTGATTTAAGGCGAAGTGCATTTACCCCGTCATCACCGCCCAAAATCTCATCAACCTCAGCGTTCCAAATAACATCAACCTTTTCATTACCAAGCAATCTGTCGGCAAGGATTGGTTCACATCTTAATTTATCACGACGGTGGATAAGTGTTACTTTTTTGGCAATGCCTGTTAAGTACAATGCTTCTTCCACGGCTGAATTACCGCCACCGATTACGGCAACTTCTTCATCACTGAAAAAGAAGCCATCACAAGTTGCACACGCCGAAACACCCATACCCATATATGTTTGTTCCGATTCAATGCCAAGCCATTTTGCTTGCGCACCAGTGGCAATGATTACCGTGTCGGCAATGTATGTTGTACCATTATCACTTTTACAAACAAAAGGTCGCTTTGAAAAATCAACGGAATTAATCATATCGTGGACAATTTCCGTACCAACATTTTTTGCCTGTGCTTCCATTTGTTCCATAAGCCAAGGTCCTTGTACCGCATCGGCGAACCCCGGATAGTTTTCCACATCAGTAGTAATTGTTAATTGACCGCCCTTTTGCAAGCCCGCAACAAGTATCGGCTTTAAATTCGCCCTTGCCGCATAAATGCCCGCCGTATAACCCGCAGGACCAGAACCAATAATTAATACTTTTGTTTTTACTTCGCTCATTTCTTATTTCTTTCTGTTATAAACCACAAAACGATATGTAATATCATTTTCGTTAAAGTCTTCGCTTGTCGATTCTTTTTCCCAAATGTTTGTATCAATGTCTGGGAATTTTGCATCGCCCGATACCGTCGTATCAACTTCTGTAACATACAACGTATCCACATCGTCCATTGTTTGTGCATAAATATTTGCACCACCAATTACCATAATTTCATCAACACCATTAACAAGTGCCATTTGTTCCGCCATTTCATAGGCATATTCAATAGATGTTGCCGTAATAGTCCCTTCGCCCTGCCAAGAAGCATCACGGGTGATAACAATGTTTACACGCCCTGGTAAAGCCTTGCCAATGCTGTCAAAAGTTTTTCGCCCCATAATCACAGGCTTTTTCATTGTTATTTCTTTAAAGTATTTAAAATCGCCTGGTAAGTGCCACGCCATTTTATTGTCGTCACCGATTACACCGTTACTTGCCACTGCAACAATTGTACTTTTTTTCATATTTGTTTTGTTCCCTATATCGATACTTCGCCCTTGATATGTGGGTCTGCTTCATAGTTTTCAAGTTTAAAATCTTCGTATTCAAAGGCAAATAAATCCTTTACCTTTGGATTTATCCACATTGTTGGTAATTTATGCGGTGTGCGTGATAATTGTTCTTTTACTTGGTCAAAGTGATTGTTATAGATATGTGCATCACCAAAAGTATGAACAAATTCGCCAAGCTTTAATCCGCAAACTTGTGCAACCATCATTGTAAGTAAAGAATATGATGCAATGTTAAATGGCACGCCAAGGAAGATATCAGCCGACCTTTGATATAATTGGCAAGATAGTTTACCGTCCGCCACATAAAATTGGAATAAGCAATGACACGGTGGCAACGCCATATCATCAACAAATGACACATTCCACGCATTAACAAGTAATCTTCGTGAATCAGGGTTTGATTTCAAAGTATCAAGAATATACTTAATTTGGTCAATTTCCCCACCGTCTGGTTTTACCCACGAACGCCATTGTTTACCGTATACTGGTCCAAGTTCGCCGTTTTCATCAGCCCATTCGTCCCAAATTGAAACACCATTGTCTTTAAGGTACTTAATGTTTGTTTCACCTTTTAAGAACCATAACAACTCAATAATGATTGAACGCAAATGTAATTTTTTTGTAGTGATACAAGGAAAACCTTCGTTTAAATCAAAACGCATTTGGTGTCCGAAAATTGAACGAGTCCCAGTTCCAGTACGGTCAGTTTTATCCGTACCTTCGTCCATTACCCTTTGCAATAAATCAAGATATTGTTTCATTTTTTTCCTAGTTATCTATATATAGTATAAAATAGCAAAAATAACCATTACTTGCAACAGAATAGATTGATTTTATCAAACTTTTCATTTATATATAAATTAATGGTGCTTAACTGCTTTGCGGAATAGGCTTTGTGGACCCCGGGGCGGTACCGGGCGTCTCCACCAATGGGGACGAAATAGGATCGACACGAGTAATAAAGGCATATGTGGGTACTCGCTTAGATACGGCGTTATCGTTCAAACTTTAATAAATGCAAACGACAACAATGAGTTGGTTGCTGTAGCTGCATAAGCAGTGAACGCGACAAGTTTAGTTTATTACTAACTATAATCCCTAGTCTCTAACTATGATTAGGTGGGGTTGGTGAGGTTCCTAGCAACAGAATACCTCTTTTATATTTCCATAAAAAAAGGAAGCTATGAAGCTTCCCCTTTTAAAATTCAAAAATTAATAAATATTAATTATCAGAACCATACTTATTTGTATAAGTTTGTTTTTGGCGTCTTAGGGCAATTAATGTATTACGCATTAAAATTGCAACCGTTACAGGACCAACACCACCCGGTACTGGTGTTACCCAACCGGCAATATCCTTAACGCTTTCATAATCAACATCGCCGACAACTTTTTCTTTGCCGTCTTCGCCTTTGATAACATTGATACCAACATCAATAATTGCAGCGCCTTTTTTGATTATGTCGCCTTTAATTAAACCCGGTACACCAGCCGCAACAATAACCGCATCAGCTTGTTTTGTGTGAACTGATAAATCGTGTGTCATATGGTGACATACGGTAACCGTTGCACCTTCGCCCATAAGCATAAACGCCGCTGGCTTACCAACAATGGCAGAATGCCCAACCATTACAACTTCTAGACCTTCCATTTTTAAGCCCGTTTCGTGTAATAATTCAACCGCGGCAGCCGCAGTACACGGTGCAAGGTCAAGGTCATTATATACAATATTACCAATTGATGCAGGGTGCATACCTTCCACATCTTTTAATGGGTGGATATATGTTTGTAAAGATTTGATGTTAATGTGATCAGGAACTGGTCTTTGAACAATAATACCGTTAATAGATGGGTTTGTGTTCATTTGACGAATAATAACTTTTAATTCTTCTTGTGAAATTGTTGCTGGAAAGTGTGCTTCTGTAAATTCAATGCTACATTTTTCTGCATTACGGCGTTGGTTACGCACATAAACATCAACCGCATCAACATCACCAATTGTGATTGAAACAAGCTTTGGTTGCCATCCAGCCTTTGCTTGTTCTTCGGCTTCAGCCTTGATTTCAGCCATTAATTTTTCAGCAAGTGGTTTACCCAGTAAGTCATTTGAAGACATTTATTTTTTCCTTAGATTTATAAAATGAATATTTAAATTATCTTTTACAATATTTATGCCATTTTGTCAAAGGCTAGTGTGAAGCATATTCTTTAATTTTATTAACCATACTGGCAAGTCCATTTCGGCGTGTGCCTGCAAGATTTTTATCAAGTCCAAGTTTCGCAAAAAGGTCGTTAATATCCGTATTGTTAATTTCTTGTTTGGTTGCACCGTTAAATATCTTCATTAACAGACCGATTAAGCCCTTAACAATAATAGCATCGCTGTCGGCAACAAAGGTAATTTTATCCCCGTCATTAAAGCCCACAAGCCAAACTTGACTCATACACCCTTTAACCTTTGTTTCATCGGTTTTAAGTGCATCATCCATTGGGGGTAATTTTTTACCCATATCAATAATGTATTCGTACTTTTCTTCCCAAGTGTCAAAAAAAGAAAAGTCTTCAATTAAATTGTTAATTTTATCCAAATATTCCATATTTCTTATTCCTATTTATTAAAAAACAATATACACTGATATTCAAATACTTTAAAGGAATAATTATGGATTTAATCAACTTTATATATATCTTAATCGGCATAGCTGGTTTGTACTATGGTGGGGAATATATACTTAGTTCCAGCCTGTCTTTTGCAGATAAGACTGGTATTCCAAAAATATTTTCAGCCTGTGTAATTATTGGCTTTGGGACATCGGCGCCTGAATTATTCGTAAGTTTAATTGCCGTTGGTGATGGCGTAAGCAATGTTGCGGTTGGTAATGTCCTTGGTTCAAATATTGCAAATATATTGTTGGTTGGTTCAATTGGTATGATTATTTATCCAATGGTTACAAAGGTAAATAATGTTGTTTATGAAAAAGTATTCTTAATTATAAGTTCATTAATTCCAATTATTGCATATTACCTTTGGGGGTATATTGGTTTTACACTTGGTTTAATTATGTTGGTTATGCTGTTTACATATTTTTATTTAGCAATGAAACGCCCGAACGCAGATGAAATTAACGAAGAAATTGAAACAATGTCTTGGGGTAAAATATTTATATTATTTGCAATAAGCTTAGGGTTGTTAATTGTTGGTTCAAAGGTAATGATTATGGGTGCGGTTGGTATTGCACAAAGCTTTGGTATATCAGAAGCAATAATTGGATTATCAATTGTTGCAATTGGCACTTCCCTGCCAGAGATTGCCGCAACTGTGGCGTCTGCCCGTCGTCGTGAAGGCGAAATGATTATTGGTAATATTATGGGTTCAAATATCTTTAATATTATGTTGGTTCTGGCAACTGCATCGGTTTACAAAGAAATTACCCTGCCGTGGAATGAATTTAGTACAAGTATGGTTATGATACCAATATTATCTGCTATCTTTGTTGTATTAATTTATACAAAGTTATTAAACAGGTTCTTTGGCATACTTGGCTTAATTGCATACAGTATTTATATTTATTGTTTATAAATCTGTTTTATTATCAATTTCTGTTTGTAATTTATCTTTTTGTTTTTCCGCTTTTGTACGACCAAATTTAACACGGTTGTTTTCCGCCTGTTTTTCTTTTTCTTGTTTAGCTTTATTTTTACGGAATTTATTAAGATTAATTGTTGTCATTATTTATAATTCTTTAAATTATGATTTTCTTTTAATAAATGACGAATAACATATATGCGAACTTCACTGGATAAGTTTCCAGTTCTTCGGCTGTCTATGTTATTTAATATTTGTGAAACAGTTTCGCCTTTACCCCTAGCAATATCTTGTAAAGTACGCCAGAATATATTTTCAAGCGTAATTGATGTTGCGTGCCCTTTAAGGGTAATAGAATGTTTCTTTATTTCATAATCATCAATCATTGTATTTATCCATTTGATTTAATAAATGATACTGTTTTTTCCACCGCTTTGTCTAGTGCCATATTTAAATCCATACCGCTTGACTTGTTTGGCTTTAAATCGTGATTGCCCGTTGTGATTGGAAATACTTCAATACTTTTATCAATTTCAAAACCGTTCCATTCGCCCAATTTGCCAAATGGATCATTTTCCCCTTGGACAATAAGCATTGGTTTTTTATATGTTTTTAAATGTTCTGTGCGTAATTTTTCTGGCTTACCCGGTGGGTGAAATGGATAACCAAATGCAATTACCCCAGAAACCTTATCATTATCAGGTGCGATAATGGATGCAATGCGACCGCCCATTGATTTACCCGCAATAAATACAGCACCCTTTTGTGCATTTACAATTTCATTAAATGTATCAATTAATATGGGCAATCTGTCAGGTGGGGATTTTTTTCCAGTTGTTCTTCGCTTATCCATATATGGAAATTCAAAGCGAATAACCTTAACCCCCGCAGTTTCCAATTTTTCAGTAATGGCATTCATCCAATCACTGTCCATTGGTGCACCCGCCCCGTGCGCTAGTATAAGAGTATATTTTGTCATAAGGCATTTATAACAAAGAAATCAATTTAATTAAAGAAAATCATAAATA
>JBMZFW010000058.1:0-5871 GCA_049615605.1 Alphaproteobacteria bacterium
CGGTACATTGCTTCGCATACATATATATTACCAAGCCCAGAAATAATTGATTGATTCATAAGGGCGGTCTTTAAATTAGACTTAGATTTTTGAAACTTGTTATATATATAGTCAGCGGTTAGCTTTTTATCGGTTGGGTCAATACCCAGTTTTGATAAATGTTTTTCATTCTTTTCATCATCTGTTTTACAAGCGATTAAGAATCCAAACCTGCGTGGGTCGTTATATATAATAGTACCGCCATCTTCCATATAAAATATAATATGGTCGTGTTTGACAATTTCCACAGGTTCATTGCGTTCGTATGAATGCACCGTGTATTTGCCAGACATACCCAAGTGGGAAATTAATGACCAACCAGTGGAAAGCCTGATTACGATATATTTTGAAAAGCGCTTCATATCAAGAATATCCGCACCTTTTGTGATTTTATCCAAGTTGTTTGGAAAATCGTATCGTAAGTTTTTGCGGGTTGTTTCCACAGACTTAATAGTTTTATTAAGCATTGCAGGTTTTAATCCGTTTATAACTGTTTCTACTTCTGGTAATTCAGGCATTATTTATATGTATTGTTGTTAATATTATTTTCTGTTATCTTACATTAATATTAAAGGAATGAAAAATGAAAAAAGATAACAAAACAACTTTTGGCTTTAAAGATGTTGATAAGAACGAAAAGATTGGCTTGGTTCAAGGGGTATTTGAATCAGTTGCAATGAAATATGACATTATGAATGATTTAATGTCGGCGGGTGTTCACCGCCTGTGGAAAAATACTTTTATTGATATGATGAAACCAAATGCGGATATGATCTTGCTTGATGTTGCCGGTGGTACGGGCGATATCGCGTTCAGATTCCTTGAAGGCGGTGGGGGCAATGTAACCGTTTGTGATTTAACCGAAGGAATGGTTAAAGTTGGTAAAAACCGTGCACTAGACAAAGGTATAATTTCAAACATTAATTGGTTGGTTGGTAACGCCCAATCATTACCACTTGCCGATAACAGCGTTGATGTTTATTCAATTTCATTTGGTCTTCGCAATGTTGCCGATATTGACGAAGCACTAGCCGAAGCACACCGTGTGTTAAAACCATCGGGCAGATTTATGTGTCTTGAATTTTCACATGTTGTTGTACCAGTGCTTGATAAAATATATGACGAATATTCGTTTAAGTTATTGCCAAAGATTGGTAAAATTGTTGCCGATGATGAAGAATCGTATCAATACCTTGTTGAATCAATTCGCCGTTTTCCAAAGCAAGATGAATTGGTTGCAAAAATGGAAAAGGCTGGTTTTTCAAATGCAACTTATACCAACCTTACGGGTGGTATATCAGCAATTCATTCGGGATATAAAATATAGTCGCTATGTTTAGGTCAATAAAATTACTGTTTGTAATTATATTATTTTTTATCGTTAAAAACATTCCCTTTGTATCAGATAAGACAAAAGCCAAAGCCGTATTAAAATTAATTAAAATGGGCGGTGTGACTTTTGTAAAGCTGGGGCAATCACTTGCCGTGCGTCCAGACATTGTGGGTGCCAGTTACGCAGATGAATTTAAAAATTTACAAGATAATATGCCCGCATTTTCTTATGGTAAAGTAAAATCAATAATTGAAAAAAACCTTGGTAAAAATATAACAGATGTATTTAAATCCGTTGATGAAGTACCAGTTGGCTGTGCTTCCATTGCCCAAGTTCACAAAGGTGTTCTTAAAAATGGTGATACGGTTGCGATTAAGGTATTACGCCCGAATATAAGAAAGGTTTTCTTAAACGACATAAAGCTGTTTTTTAAAATGGCGGTGGTTATTGAAACAATAATTCCAAAGACAAAACGATTAAACTTATTTGCGGTGGTAAGCGAACTTAATGATTGGGTAAACAGTGAGCTGTCATTATTACAAGAAGCCAAAAATGCAAAGCAACTTTATGATAATTTTGCGGTGGTTGATGAATACCAAGGGGATTTTTTCAAAGTGCCAAAAGTATATGACGATTTAAGTACAGACGATATTATGGTGTTGTCGTGGATTGATGGTATTCGTATTGATAATATTAATGAATATAAAAAACTTGGGATTAATCCAAAAGATATTTTAAAGAAATCTGCAACTGTATTTTTCTTACAAGTATTCAGGGACGGATTCTTTCACGCCGATATGCACCCAGGGAATATGTTTATAAATAAAAAGGGTGAATTATTACCAGTTGATTTTGGTATAATGGGAAAGCTTGATAAAAAGACCAGAACATATATTGCCGATGTGCTTTATTATATTATGAAGCAAGATTATACAGAAGTTGCCAATGTCCATTTTAAAGCGGGATATGTTCCGTCAACTTATGGCATTGATGAATTTGCAAATGCCATTGAAAGCATTGATAAAGCGGTGCGAAAAAAAGGCACATTATCACAAATATCAATGGGTGAATTATTAAGTAAATTATTTGAAACAACGGAAAGGTTTCAAATGAAAACACGCCCTGAATTATTATTATTACAAAAAACTATTGTGGTTGCCGAAGGGGTGGGAAGAACAATTGCCCCAAAGGAAAATATGTGGAACCTTATTTCGGATTTAATTGAACAATGGTTTAAGGTAAACCGTGGTATTTCCGCACGAATAGAAGAAATGATTGGTGAAGTATTTATTACAGACGAAGTACAAAATACGAATTCTATTTCACGAAATTCAATCGTTAAAAAAATCTATTTTGATTTAACAATTATCGCATTTGGCGGCACCGCAATATATTACACATTATTTTAAGTTAAATAAAAAATAGAATACATATAAAAAAGTGTGGTATTAATACTTTTTATGTTGTACTATTTTCAAATAATAAACAAAAAGAAAGTAGGATAATAATGAATAAAGTAACAGTTTCTATTAAAAGATTACCGCACAGCGAAGGTCTTGATTTACCATTTTACGCAACAACTGATTCAGCGGGTATGGATTTGTATGCGGCGGTTGAAAATGATGTTGTAATTAAATCGGGTGAACGTGCATTAATTCCAACGGGATTATGCTTTGGTATTCCAAGCGGTTATGAAGTTCAAATCCGTCCCCGTTCTGGTCTGGCATTAAAAAACGGTATTTCATTGGTGAACACACCGGGAACTATTGATGCGGATTATCGTGGGGAAATTGGCATTATCTTAATCAATCACGGTGCGGAAGATTTTGTTGTTGAACGCGGTCTTCGTGTTGCCCAAGCTGTCCTTGCCCCAGTGTGGCAAATACAGTGGAATGAAGCCGATAACTTGGACGCAACCGAAAGGGGCGAAGGTGGATTTGGCTCAACAGGTGTAAAAAAAGGGTAATACACAATGCAACTTAAAATCAGTAAACGAATGATGTTTGTGATTATATCTGTTGTTGATATTGCATACACCAATTCAGATAAACCAGTCCAAACAAAAGACATTGCAAACAGACACAATATCCCAGTAAGGTATTTGGAAAAAGCATTACAAGGTCTTGTTAAAAATAATATCTTAAAGGGCAGACGCGGACCTAGTGGCGGATACAGCCTTGCCAAAGAAAAGCGAAAGATTACTTTGGCGGATATTGTAAAAGTTGTAAATGAAATTGAAGCGAAAGAACAAAAGTCATTTGTGGAAAATGATTGGGTTAAAAAAGTTTTAAATCCAATTTGGCAAGATATGAATGAAATGAATACAAAACATTTGGAAAGCATTTCATTACAAGATTTATTTAAAATTGCCACAGATAAAAATATCGGAATGGATAAACCTGATGATATTAATAATTTTATGATTTAAGGGGTTTATTATGACAAAAATTTATAACAGCATAACTGAAATGATTGGTAATACACCATTGCTAAGGCTTAATAAGTTATCAGAAAAATATAATTTAAATGCAGAAATATTATTAAAGCTGGAATTCTTTAACCCATTATCAAGCGTTAAGGACAGAATTGGTCTTGCAATGATTGATGCGGCGGAAAAACACGGTGCAATTGCGGGTGAAACACATTTTGTTGAACCAACATCTGGTAATACGGGTATTGCCCTTGCTTTCGTGGCAAAGGCAAAGGGTTTTGATATTACACTGGTAATGCCAGAATCAATGTCAATGGAACGCCGTAAGATGCTTAAATTCTTAGGTGCTAACCTTGAACTTACCCCAGCGGACAAAGGTATGGGCGGTGCGATTAAGCGTGCAGAAGAATTGGTTAAACAACAAGGCTATGTACAGCTAGGGCAATTTGAAAATCCAGCCAATCCAGAAATTCATACAAAGACAACAGCACAAGAAATTTTAAACGATACAGACGGAAATGTTGATGTGTTCGTTGCAGGCGTTGGTACGGGCGGTACAATCAATGGTGTTGGTAATGTCCTTAAAAAACATAATCCAAATGTTAAAATCATTGCGGTTGAACCAGAAGACAGCCCAGTTTTATCAGGTGGTTCACCGGGGCCACATAAAATTCAAGGTATCGGTGCGGGATTTGTCCCTGAAAATTATGACGCATCAGTTGTTGATGAAGTTATCCAAGTGGGCAATGAAAGTGCGTTTTCTGCATCACGCGAACTTGCTTTATTGGAAGGCGTGCCAGCTGGAATATCATCTGGTGCAAATATATCGGCGGTAATTGAAATTGCATCACGCCCTGAAATGGCGGGGAAAAAGATTGTTGTTATTGCGGCGTCTTCTAGTGAAAGATATATTTCAACAATGTTATTTGATGGACTGTAATGAACGACAATCAACTAAACAGATATGCCCGTCATATTAAACTTAATAATGTGGGAAAAGCGGGACAGGAAAAATTACTAAACAGTAAAGTACTAGTTATCGGTGCGGGGGGGCTTGGTTCACCAATTCTATTATACCTTGCATCAAGTGGGGTTGGTAAAGTCGGCATCGTTGATTTTGATACTGTTGATGAAAGCAACTTACAAAGACAAGTAATCCATAGCGAAAATGATATTGGTTCTGCCAAAGTTAATTCTGCAAAAAATAGTATTAATGAAATAAATTCAGACACAGTTGTTGAAACATTTAGACAAAGACTTAATGCGGATAACATACAAGATATATTTAAGGATTATGATATTATTGTTGATGGTTCTGATAATTTTGCCACAAGATACCTTGTTAATGAATATGTAATTAAAATGGATAAGGTACTTGTAAGTGGTGCGTTAAATCAGTTTGATGGGCAAGTCCTTAGCGTTGATAAAAATAACCCTTGTTATCAATGTGTGTTTCCAAATCAACCAGATGCGAACAGCACAACAACTTGTGAAAGCGTGGGGGTTCTTGGTACAACTGCGGGGTTTATTGGATTAATTCAAGCAAACGAAGTTGTGAAAATAATACTTGGTATTGGTGAAAATTTATTGGGTAAATTGTATATGGTTGATACGCTTAACAATGAAACACGAATATTAAAAACACAAAAAGATAAGTCTTGTAAAATTTGCGGATCTTAATTTTTTCGGTATCCAGCAATCAAACCAATTAACAGACTTAATAATATTACAATAATTGCATAGATGTGTGGATAATCACGGGCTGTTGAATAAATTGTATTAATAACACCGTATCTTTCCGTTACAAAATAATCAGTTGCATAATTGGAAATTTCACCATTTTGTTTTAACACCACTGCCTTAACAAAATAACCGCCAATTGCCGTATTGCTTGGCAATTTAAATGTTGCTTTGAATAATTGCCCTTTTCTTTTAATGCTGTTTGTGTTGTATGAATAAAGCTTTTTCTTTATTTTTATTTTAATAATATTATCCCAAATTTTATCTTCGCTATAATCGCCAAATGTTGTTATGTTCGGGATTATACTTTTTATACCGAAGCCAATTT
>JBMZFW010000059.1:0-5522 GCA_049615605.1 Alphaproteobacteria bacterium
GTGATTTTTATGATGCGTCAGCCTCATATTCAAAAAACAAAGTAAAAGGTTCTGGCACAACAAAATCTATATCAGTAGAAGCAAAAGTTATGGATTACAAAGGCGGTCAAGTAATGCTTGCCTATGTAAATTCTGATTACACTTCAGAAAATGGATTAATTTCGGAAGATATGTCTGGACTAGGTCTTGGTTACAGATATGGTAATAAAGATTATTATTACAAAGGTTATGTTGCCTTAACAGATACTGATTTCAAGCTTGGGAGTGCAAAAAAATCTATCGGCGGTAAAGTATTTTTATTCACAGCTGGAACAAGAAACTTAACTATCAATCCATTTATTGAATACTCTCAATTATCTCTTAACAGCAACAGCGTAACTGATAAATACAAAATTAAATTATTTGCTGTTGGGGGTAAATACAAAAAAAGCTTTAAAGATTACAACATCGGTATGTCTGCTAGCCTTAACAAATCAAAAGTTGATTTCACATTAGTAACTGCGGTTGGTGGTCAAAAAGATTTTTCTGCTAGTTCTAAATGGTTTACTAAATACACACCATTTATTGAATACAAAGCAAAAGAAAATCTGTTAATTAATCTTAGCTATTCAACATATAAAACAAATAATGTTCGTTCAAACACAACGACTTTAACACTTAAGACTAATTTCTAATAGAAGTAATCTTTAAAAAACTAAAAGGGCTTTTTTTAAAGCCCTTTTTTTTATTGTCTATTTATAATAATAGTTGTAATGATTTAAAGTTAACATATTTGTGCGAAGAATAGCCAAAGGCGAAGAAGTTTAGCGGGACTAATTTATATAAAAAATTAAAGCTTGATTTTAGCTAAGCAGTAGTCGGTGAAAATCGACGAAAGTTTACAGGTAGTAAATGACCAAAGATTTTCACCACTAATGCGACGCTAAAATTAAGCTTTCATCATTGCAACTGCTGTGTCTAGCATGCGTACGGAAAAACCCCACTCATTATCATACCAAGTACAGATACGAACAGATGTGCCGTCCATTACCATTGTTTGGGTTGCGTCAAAGATTGAGCTGTTTGGGTTGTGGTTAAAGTCAACTGATACTAGTTCTTCAGTTTCGTAACCTAGTACGCCGTTTAATTCGCCTTTGCTTGCTTTTTCCATTGCAGAATTGATTTCGTCAACAGTTGTTGCTTTTTTAAGGTCAACTTTTAAATCAACGCAAGATACATTTGGTGTTGGTACACGCATTGCAACACCGTCCATTTTACCTTTTAATTGTGGTAATACCAATGATACGGCTGATGCGGCACCAGTTGATGTTGGCACGATTGAAAGGGCTGCGGCTCTTGCACGGCGGTTGTCTTTGTGTGATGCGTCCAATGTGTTTTGGTCGCCCGTATAAGCGTGAATTGTTGTCATAAATCCGCGTTCAATACCGAATACTTCGTCCAGTACTTTGGCAACTGGGGCAAGACAGTTTGTTGTACAAGATGCGTTTGATACAACCGTATCGCCTGATTCCAATGTGTCGTGGTTTACACCGTATACGATTGTTTTATCCGCTGGTTTAAATGGTGCTGAAACTAGTACTTTTTTTGCACCTTGGCGAATGAATACTTCCGCTTGTTCGCGTTCTTTGTAAATGCCCGTACATTCCATAACGATATCAATATCCGATAAGTCAAAGTTTTCTGGATTACGATCGGCTAGCATTTTGATTTTGCCCGTACCAACATCCATCCAGTCATCGCCATAAGAAACATCTTTGGTTGCGATACCGTGAACTGAATCATATTTGTATAAGTGGTATGCACTTTCAACACCGCGTGGGTGGTTGATTGCCACAACTTCAATATCTTTGCGTTCTGTTTCAACCAGTGCACGCATTACTAAACGACCAATACGACCGAAGCCGTTAATCATAACCTTAACTGTCATTTTATCTTTCCTCTGATATTTTAGTTTTCATAGTTTCAACCACATTGGCAACTGTGATGCCAAAGTGATTATATAAATCGTCCGCTGGTGCCGATGCACCAAAACCAGTCATACCAACAAAGCCGTCTTTTTGGCGAAGAACTGAATCCCAACCTTGACGAAGACCTGCTTCTACACCAACGCGTGGGGCAGTGCCGATAACTGATAATTGATATTCTTCACTTTGTTCAGTGAATAATTCCATACAAGGCATTGAAACAACCGCAACATTTACACCCGCTGATTTTAATTCATTTTGAGCATTTAACGCCATTTCAACTTCTGAACCAGTGGCAATAATTGTACCATCGCGTTCCCCGTCAGCATCGCTTAATACATAAGCACCGCGGGCTGATAAGTTTTCTTCTGTATGGGTTGTTCGTACCGTTGGCAAGTTTTGTCTTGATAATGCCATAATAGATGGCGTTGTTTGTTTTTCAAGTGCAATTGCCCACGCTTCGGCTGTTTCAACCAAGTCCGCAGGGCGGAAGTTTAATAAGTTTGGAATCGCACGAAGTGATGCCATATGTTCCACTGGTTGGTGGGTTGGACCATCTTCGCCAAGACCAATTGAATCGTGTGTCATTACATAAATTGAACGAACGCCCATTAACGCCGATAAACGAATGGCTGGACGGCAATAATCCGTAAACACCATAAATGTACCACCATAAGGAACGAAACCACCGTGAAGTGCAATGCCGTTCATTACCGCACCCATACCGTGTTCACGAATACCATAGTGAATGTATGAACCGCCATAATTATCGTGTTGTACCGCTGTCATGTCCGTTGTCTTTGTAAGGTTTGAGCCAGATAAATCCGCCGAACCACCAACAAGCTGTGGTAATTTTTTATATAATGCTTCAAGCACAATTTGTCCCGCTTTACGCGTTGCAACTTTTGTACCTTCTTCGCTTGCATTCTTTTTAACTTCGTTAATTGCCGACATAAAGTCCGTACCTAAGTCCGCATTTAAGAATGTTTCAAATTCGCCTTTTTTAGCAGATGAATTTAAACGGCTTTCCCATTCCGTGCGTGCCGAATTACCCTTAATGCCCGCTTCACGCCAAGATGTTAATACAGAATCTGGAATTACAAATGGTTCCCATTCACAACCCAATGCTTTTTTCGCACCAGCAATTTCATCATCACCAAGTGGTGCACCGTGACAACCCGCCGTACCCGATTTAGTTGGGGCACCTTTACCGATTACTGTTTTACATGCAATCATTGTTGGCTTATCAGAATTTTGTGCTTTGTTAATTGCCGATTCAATATCGTCAAAGTTATGACCATCACAAGAAATTACATTCCAGCCCGCCGATTCAAACCTTAGTTTTTGGTCTTCTGAACTAGCAAGGGAAATTGCACCATCAATTGAAATATCATTATCGTCCCAAAGCACGATTAAGTTTGATAATTTCCAATGACCTGCCATTGTGATTGCTTCTTGTGAAATACCTTCCATTAAACAACCATCGCCTGCGATTACATAAGTTTTGTGGTTTACCAAGTCATCGCCAAAGCGTGCGTTTAACATTCTTTCCGCCAGTGCAAAACCAACAGAATTTGTAATACCTTGACCAAGTGGACCCGTTGTTGTTTCAACGCCCGCCATATGACCATATTCTGGGTGACCCGCAGTTTTTGAATTTAATTGACGGAAGTTTTTAATATCATCAATTGAACAATCAGCATTACCCGTTAAGTATGCAAGTGAATATTGCAACATTGAACCGTGACCTGCCGATAAAATGAATCTGTCGCGGTCAGCCCAATTTAAATCAGCCACATCATATTTTAAAAACTTAGTAAATAGAACCGTTGCAACATCTGCCATACCCATTGGCATACCTGGGTGACCAGAACCTGCTTGTTGTACTGCGTCCATTGAAAGACAACGAATGGCATTTGCCATATCTTGCATATTTTGTGACATTTTTTTTCCTTATCAATTATCAAGCTATATTTTTGCAAAAACAATACTATTTTTTACAATATATTTCAACCATAAACACCCACACTTGACGAAATTAAAATGCCATATTACATTATTGGTACACAACAATGTTTTATAAGCTAAAAAAATATGTCTAAATTAACCAATATTATAAATCGCATTCAAACCGCAACTAGTGAAATTGACACAAATATCACTAGACTAAAAGATTCACAAAGCCAAAATAATAACGACGAAATCAAAAAAGAGATTGATGAAATCGTTAGTGAGCTTGAATCTGTGTTAAAGGATAATTAAATGAGTGAAATTAATATTACTATCCTTGGCAGACAATATCCAATTTCTTGTAAACCAGAAGACGAGGCAAAAGTGCGTGAACTGGCACAGCAATTGGACAATCAAATGTCGGAATTAAAACAAAAAATTCCCAACACATCGGATATTAATTTGTTTGTAATTAATTCTTTAATGAATTTAAGCAAGCCCGCCCAAACGCAAGAAAACCAAGCACCACAAGGTGAAATAATCAGTGATGAAGACCTTGGCAAACTTGATGATTTAGCGTCAAATATTGAAACACTTGCAAAAAAGTTAAAAAGCACCTAAACTCATCAAATAACGACTCTGTTCGTCAGAATATTTATTCTGGGGGCTATACTTTCTTAATGGGGGATGTCGCTGTTTTAACTATTGGTTCAATTAAACATTCGCCCACCTGTACATACAGGCTCACAAGAAAATAATTCAACGGCAGAAGTGGTTATTATTAAATTTAGCTTTATAAAATAACAATAAAAAATAATAAACTAAGGGGAAAAATAATGTTAGATGACACGCTAAAAAAATATGTAAACGAAAGTATATTATGTTGGGTTGCAACTTGTGACAATAATCAACCAGCTGTTTCACCAAAGCAATTTTTCACATATTATGACGACAAGACAATAATTGTTGCCCATATTAATTCACCATCAACAGCCGCAAATATTGAAAAGAATCCAAATGTTTGCATAAGCTTTGTTGATGTTTTTGCCCAAAGGGGATTCAAATGCTTGGGGCATGCAACGATCGTTTCGCAAGATTGCCCAACTTATAACAAAAAGGTGAAAATGTTGGAAGAAGTTACCAACGAAGGCTTAGAAATCTTAGAAGTTATTTCAATTGAATTAACAGAAACCCACCCAATCATTGCACCTGATTATACACTGGGTAATGTAAGGGAAGAAATGGTTCAAAAAGCCTTAAAATATTATGGCATTACAGAATCTGATTTAAAAAATTAAATCAATTTAATTGAATCTAGTAATACCAATACTTAATAAAATACATATAAATTAGATTTTGTTAGTATACCAATACTCTATAAAAGATAAGAACAAATAAGCAAGAATGAACTTCGCCTACGGCTTGTCCGCACCTGCGGGGCTTTGCCCCTTGTTGTCAAAAAAGGCAATGCGAAGACTTTGCGAAGATAATTGCTTATTTGTTCTTATCTTTAATCGTATTGGTATGTGAACTTGTTTAGGTAGTTGCGCAACGCATCAGCATGCTTATTTGAATACTGACCATCAATAACGATTGTTTGTGTTGATG
>JBMZFW010000060.1:0-5163 GCA_049615605.1 Alphaproteobacteria bacterium
TGCCACAGACCCGCTGTAAAGTTTTCCGCACCATATTTCAACATTATATTATGGAATGGACTTAATCGTTCTGGCAACATATGGAAACCATTATGCACACCCGACAATGAACCAATTGAAACTGGTGTATAAGGTGGACGGAATACTGTTGTTCCCGTGTCTTGAATTGATTTGTTTTGTAATTCAGCCATTTGTGCCAAAGCATTTACATTTGATGTCTTACCTTGGTCATTTGCCATGCCCAATGTAGTATATCGTTTTAAATGTTCAACCGAACGATAACCTTCACGGTGGGCAAGCTTAACATCACTGCTTGATACATCGTGTTGTTGATCAACAAACTTTTTGCCTGAGGCAGAAAATTCATCTGGAACTTCCCATAGCGGTTCAATCTTTTGTACAGATACACACGCAAATCCAGACTTTGTAACTTTGGAAGAATTACCTTTATCACCGCCTGCATCATAACCATCACTTAGGCAATCTGATAAATCAAAATTACCAATACAAGCCCCGACTGCTTTTAAATTCTTTGGTGATTTACCCGGTACAAAAGCACAAATTTTTTCATTGTATGTTGGTTTACCATAAAGGTGCGACCAAAGATTTACCACTGGTGTATGACCACCAGATGATACAACCAAATCACAGCTAATATTTAATTTAGCCCCAGCTTTTGTAATTACATCAACTGATTTAATTGCTGTTTTTGAACCATTAACATTTTTAATGTATGCAGTATCAATAATTTGAACACCACGTTCAATTAACGAAACGGCTGTTTTGTTTTTCGCAACATTTCTTGTATCAACAACTGTTACTGTTTTACCCGCATCAATTAATGAATTAACTGTTCTGTATGCACTGTCATTATTTGTAAAGACAACAACTGAATTACCAGAACAAACGCCGTATTGCTTAATATAAGTATTTAATGCTTCTGCCTGCATTACATTTGGTAAATCATTATTAGTAAATACAAGTGGGCGTTCAATTGAACCCGTTGCTAAAATAACTTCACCCGCCGTAATATTACGCATTCTTTGCTTAACGGTATATTCGTCATTATTTAAATAGTGGTCTGATACTTTTTCCACACAACCAACATTACCACCATCATACAAACCAAATGCAACTGTGCGTGAAAGCACCTTAACATTTTCGTTATTTTCAAGTTCCGCAACCACAGAATTAATCCAATCAACCGATTTTTTGCCATCAATTTCACTGTCATCTGTTAGACCGTATCCGCCAAATTGTTCTTTTTCATCAACAATTATAACTGTTTTACCCGCACGGCTTGCACTTAATGCAGATGATAAACCAGATACACCGCCACCAATAACAAGGACATCGGCAAAATCAAATATTTGTTCGTATTTTTCCGTGCCTTTTTGATTTGTTGCACGACCTTGACCCGCCGCTTTACGGATAAAATGTTCAAAGAAATGCCAACCGCGTTGACCAAGCCCCATAAATGTTTTGTAATAAAAACCCGCAACTAAGATAGATGAAAATTTATTATTAATCGCCATATAGTCATATTTAACAGATGGGAAACAGTTTTGTGAATGGGCTTCTAGTCCATCGTAAATAGGAACCATAGTTGCAGGAACATTTGGCTCTTGCCTTTCCCCGCTGAATAATGTCACCAGTGCATTCGGTTCTTCACTTCCCGCTGTTACAATACCGCGTGGGCGGTGATATTTAAATGAACGACCAACTAATGTGACACCATTGGCAAGAAGTGCCGATGCCAATGTATCGCCTTCATAACCAGTATAAGTTTTTTTGTTAAATTTAAATTTAACTTCTTTGTCTGTGTTAATTAATCCCAAATTATCAATTCTATTTTTTTGCATAATTTATTTGTCCACTTATTTGCTTTTCTTAATATCTGCATCTGGCAGACCTGCATCTTTAACTTCGTGTGTTTTTGTATCGCGTAATACCTTGACCCATGCACGACAACCACCAGTATGTTGCCAATATTCCAGATGTTCCCCACACGGATTTTCACGCGTAAAGACATAATCAACGTGTTCTTGTAAATCAGCCCCTTGTTCTGGACGCTTTACAGTTGCATCACCATAATAAGTAAATTCTCTGCTATCTCTTTCACCACACCAATGACATTTTATTCTCATCTTAAATAATCCTTATTAATGTTTCTTAGGGAAAGGACCTACGCCCTTTTCATCAATTGCATAACCTTTTGCAAACCTGTCTAATCGGAACCTTGACGAAGTCGGTGCCGATACATCTTTGGCTATTAAGTGTGCAAAATCAGAACCCGATGCAGGGCAAGCCTTAAAGCCACCATAACACCAGCCTGCATTAAGGTATAAACCGTCAATATGTGTTTTATCAATGATTGGCGAACCGTCCATTGACATATCCATAATCCCACCCCAATGACGCAACAATTTTAATCGTTTTAATTGTGGGAATAATGTAACTGCTTCGCTTGCCACTTCTTCCACAATTGGTAAATTACCGCGTTGTGCATACGAATTGTAAAAATCAATATTACCCCCGAATACCAATCCACCTTTATCCGATTGACTGATATATAAGTGCCCGGCACCAAATGTCACAACCGTATCAATAAGTGGTTTATAAGGTTCAGATACGAATGCCTGTAATACATGTGATTCAATTGGTAATTTTAATCCAGCTTTTTCTGCAACTAATGAAGTTGAACCAGCAACAGCCATACCAACCTTTTTCGCCTTAATATCACCACGGGTTGTTTTAACCCCTTTTACCTTGCCTTTTTCAATATCAAATCCAATTACTTCACAATTTTCAATAATATCAACGCCAAGTGCTGCCGCCGCACGGGCATAACCCCACGCAACCGCATCGTGCCTTGCCGTACCAGCACGGGGCTGTAATAAACCACCCACAATTGGGAATCTTTCGTTATCCATATTTAAATTCGGGACAAATTTCGCAACCTGTTCACGATTTAATAATTCCGCATCAATACCATTAATACGCATTGAATTACCACGACGGGCATAACTGTCCATTTGCCCTGGTGAATGGGCAAGATTTAAAATACCACGCTGTGAAAACATAACATTAAAGTTAAGGTCTTTTGACATTCTTTCCCATAACTTAACAGAATGTTCATAAAATTGCACATTACCATCTAGCAAATAATTTGAACGAACAATTGTTGTGTTACGACCAATATTACCACTGCCTAGGTGACCTTTTTCTAGTACAGCAACATTTGTAATATTGTATTCTTTTGCCAAATGATAAGCGGTTGCAAGACCGTGTCCACCCGCACCAATAATAATAACATCATATTCTTTTTTCGGCTCTGGTGAAGTCCAAGCTTCTTCCCAATTATTATGCCCCGAAAAAGCATTCTTAATAAGTGAAAATATAGAATATCTTTGCATTGAACATTATCCCTGTTTAAATTAGTCAACAGAAAAAATTATGACAACATTTTTTAAACAAGTAAAGGGATAAAATGACTTTTTTTATTATAATAGCGACCAAAAAGTCTAAATAGTGAACTAAAATGTCTAAAATTTATAATTATTTACAAGAAAATATATCAAGGCTTTCGTTTTTAACCTTTGTTTTAACACCATAACCACCCAACAAACTATGGAAGATATTATCGTGCGATACTGGCTTTTTAATATTTTCAAGCAAGCAATTCTTATTAATATTATTTGCTTTCAAGTACTGGTTTGATGTCCAAATAATCATTGGTATTTTTGTTTGTACTTCTGGGGCAATGGCAAATGGTACACCGTGTAAGTACAATCCATTTTCACCCAAAGATTCACCGTGGTCTGAAACATATAATAATGCCACATTGTATTTGTTTTGATATGTTTTTAATTTCTTAATTATTTCCGCCAATACAAAGTCCGTTTGTAAAATTGTATTGTCATAAGTATTAATTAAGTTTTCCGTTGAACATTTGCTTACTTCTGGGTTTCGGCATTCTGGTTTAAATTCCGCCTTTTCTTTCGGGTATCTTTGGTAATACTTTGGTCCGTGTGAACCAATCGTATGAAGCACAATAAATTTATTGTCTGTTTTAAGGTTTGCTATTTCATTATCAATATTCTTTAACAGAATGTCGTCATAACAAACATTTGAAGTACAAAATTCATCGTCCCCACGGTCGGTAAATGAAACAGCCATCGTCTTTTCATCTGGAACACCGTAATGTTTTGAATTGTTATCTTTCCACATTACAGAAACACCAGTCTTATTTAATATATCAAGTAAGTTATCTTGTGAATCCGCAATTGCATAATCATAATCAGAACGCCCAAGCGAACTAAACATACAAGGTACAGACTTTGCGGTTGATGTGGCACACGATGATACATCTTGCGGGGCAATTACCCCCAACTTCTTGGTATATTTATTCGTATCTCTTTTGTATCCATATAATGAAAAGTTTTCTGCCCTTGCGGTTTCACCAACCACAAACACAAATAAATTCGGCTTACCATTTGTTGTTGGAATTAACACAGCATCTTCGCCTTGTGTCCTGTATGGAAGTGGATCTGAAAAATAAACATCACGCACATATCTGTAAACATTTCCCTGGTATGCGGGAACAACTTGTGCATATAAATGATTATTAGCACGGAATATAAATGCGTATTCTTTATACAAGAATGAACCAAGGCCACCCAATATGATAACTGGTATCATTAATAAATAGATGCGGTGTAAAATATGATTATACCATTTCATTGGTTTTATTTTTACACGGGATATTATAAATGCAGGAACAACACCCAACACAAATACAAATAATACTGAATAAATATTTACATACGATGTGGCTTCGGTTGTGTCCGTTTCAGCAAAGTTTACAACCATATCATATGTCATACCAACGCCGTATGCACTTACCATATAAAGAACACAGGCAGAAAATATAACCGACACCGCCATAAGATATTTCCCAATAAATGGAAGTACAGTAAACATATAAAATATAATAATTACCGCAAACACAA
The DNA here is from genome assembly GCA_049615605.1 of Alphaproteobacteria bacterium. GTDB lineage: Bacteria > Pseudomonadota > Alphaproteobacteria > JAQWUY01 > JAQWUY01 > JAQWUY01. Next base: position 5,013 of record JBMZFW010000060.1, read on the forward strand.
CAAATGGAATTGTTAATGTTATAATTAAGTTTTCAGCCACTTCTGGTATCGCCCAAAACGCCATAAAGAATTCAAAGTTTAAAAATATTAAACTGTATAAAGATGTATATAAAAAGAATTTAATAAAACTTAATTCGTGTTTTTTAAATAT
>JBMZFW010000061.1:0-5094 GCA_049615605.1 Alphaproteobacteria bacterium
GAAAAACCAGTTGCAACTGAACTGGCAAGCAAGATACTTGCTATTGAAGATATCTGGGGCGAAGTATTTAAAGTATCAATTGAAAAAATATCTGATATTGATTGGTTGGTGGAAAATCAAAAATCATTTAAACCATTTGAAGTTGGTGATTTCTTTATTTATCAAGATATTTATAAAGGCGATATTCCAAATGATAAAATAGCAATTAAGGTACAAGCAAGCAAAGCATTTGGTACTGGTTCACACGCAACAACAATGGGGTGTTTGCAAGCCATTGATGAATTAAGCGGTGAATTTAATAATGTAATAGATGTGGGTACAGGCACGGGCATATTATCGGTTGCCATAAACAAACATTTAAAACCAAATAAAATTATCGCAACTGATGTTGATAAAGATGCTTGCGAAGTGGCATTTGAAACATTTAATGAAAACGATGTTTCTAGCATTGATATAATTCAAGCTGATGGGCTGGATAATAAGTGTATTACAAACAATGGAAAATATGATTTACTAGTTGCAAATATTTTGGCAAAACCACTGATTGAAATATCAAAATATACTTTGCCAATATTAACTGATAATGCTAGTATCATTTTATCTGGAATTAACAAGACCGCAAAGCAATCTGTTCTTGATTGTTATACTGAACTTGGTTTTGTTTTATCAAAACAATATGAAATAAATGACTGGTATACATTATTAATGTTAAGGAATAAATAAATGACACAAAATGAATATGGTTTAACCGAAGGTCCTGCCCCTAAAAACAGAACAACTGATTTGCAAAATTGGTTAAGTGAGAATGACTTTGCAGGCTTTTTAATGATACGAACTGATGAATTCCAAGGGGAATATTTACCAGCCTATGCGGAAAGATTACATTGGTTAACTGGTTTTTCTGGTTCGGCGGGTGTTGTCGTTGTTGGTACGCAAAAGTCGGCTATTTTTGTTGATGGTCGTTATACGGTACAAATTAAAAAAGAACTTGATTATGATTTATACCAAAAATGCCACTTGGTAAATGAACCTGCGTATCAATGGATTGTTGATAATTTTAAATCGGGCGATGTTATTGCCTATGACAGTTGGTTATTTACACCAAATCAAATTGCTGTGTATGAAAAGGCATTATCAGAAAAGGGCATTGTTTTACAAGCAACGGAAAACCCAATTGATTTAATATGGGAAAATCAACCAGCCCCACCAGTTGGCAAAGTGGAAGTATTCCCAATGGAATATGCAGGGGTTTCACACAATGATAAAATTGAAGTGATTGCAAAATCATTAAAACAAAACAACCTTGATTGTTGTGTCTTAACGATGAGCTGTTCTATCGCTTGGTTATTTAATATCCGTGGTTCTGATGTTCCATTTAACCCAGTAATGTTGTCGTATGCGATTGTTAACAAAGACGCAACGGCGGTTATTTATGCAGACACGAATAAGATTGATGATACAATTGTTAAACACCTTGGCGATAAAGTTAAGGTTGTTGACTTTACACAAGTTGGCGAAGACTTTACAAAGTTAAGCGGTAATGTTGGCGTTGATATGGGCTTTACCCCGCTTGGTCTTGTTGATGTAATTAATGACAGCGACGCAACAGTGGTAAGCTTTAACGATATGGCACGCCATCAAAAAGTATTTAAAAATGAAGCGGAACAACAGGCAATGCGTGATTGCCATATCCGTGATGGTGCGGTTATGACACGAATGCTTCATTGGATTGATACAACACCAATTGCGGAACAAAACGAATGGGTTAATGCCCGTAAGCTAGAAGAATTCCGTTCAAATGCAGATAAGTTTAAAGACTTTTCATTTGATACGATTTCTGGCTTTGGTGAAAATGGGGCAATTTGCCATTACCGTGTAAGCGAAGAATCTTCATTACAGTTTACGGATAATAATTTATATTTATTAGACAGCGGTACACAATACGAAGACGGCACAACGGATATTACCCGCACTATGCCAATTGGCACACCAACAGAAGAACAAAAACAAGATTTTACACTTGTATTACAAGGTTTAATTGCATTAACAGTTGCCAATTTCCCAATGGATTATACAGCGGAACAAATTGATTGTATCGCAAGGGCACCGTTATTTAAACACGGCAAGAATTATGACCACGGAACTGGTCACGGTGTTGGTTGTGCCTTAAATGTACACGAAGGACCATTATATATGTCATATCGCGGTCGTGGTGTGTTATTTGGCGAAGGTGCAATTATTTCAAACGAACCAGGTTATTACAAAGCGGGTGAATATGGTATTCGTCTTGAAAACCTGATGATTGCGCAAAAAGCAAAAGACGGATGGTTTGAATGGGAAAACATTACATGGTGTCCAATTGATACGCGTATGGTTAATGTGGAAATGTTATCAAGCGAAGAAATTGATTGGTTAAATAATTATCATACACAAGTATGGGAAAAAATCAGCCCACTGTTAAAAGACGAACCAGAAGTATATAACTGGTTAATGCAGGCGTGTGAACCAGTTTAAAATAAACTGATTTGGTCTGATTGTTTTTTATCTGATTTTTCTTCTGTTTCTGAATGTGTTTCTTCTTTAACAGGTTGTTCATCAGAAGATTTACTGATATTGATAAATTCATCTTCTGTTAAAACTGTTACACCTAGTTCTTGAGCCTTTTTGGCTTTTGAACCTGCATTTTCGCCACAAATAAGGAAATCAGTTTTACTAGATACAGAACCAGAAATCTTTGCACCCAATTTTTCTGCTAGTGCCTTTGCTTCATCGCGCTTCATTTGCGTAAGTGTACCTGTAAACACAACTGTTTTATCAGACAGTTCACTGTTTATCGTTTGTAATTCATAATTTTCAATACTTAATTCATTTACAAGGTTTGTTATTTTATCTTTATTAATTGTAAAGTATTTAATTAAATCTTTAACTGCCACTTCGCCCAGTCCATCAATGGCAACTAGGCTGGCATAAGCGGAATTATCAATTCCACCAAGTCCCGCATCAACAATATTGGATTGCAGGTTTTCAAATGACTTGTAATTTTTTGCAAGTGTCTTTGCCGTTTCACGCCCGATTTGACGAATACCTAGGGCAAATATAAATCGGTCTAGTGATATGTTTCGTTTCTTATCAATTTCTGTAATAAGGTTATTAAATGATAATTCCGCCCAACCTTCTTTTGATAAAATAGTATTTTGGTGTTGTTGCAATTTAAATATATCGGCAAATTCAGTTATTAATTTATCATTGTAAAATTGTTCAATATATTTTGAACCAAAGCCATCAATATCAAACGCATTTCTTGATACGAAGTGTTTTAAACCTTCAACCGCTTGTGCAGGGCAAGTATTCCCACCCGTACAACGAATGGCAACATCGTCGCCGTCTTTAAGTGCAGGGGAATTACATTCAGGGCAAGTATCAGGGAATATAAATTCCACTGAATTATCAGGGCGTTTATCCATATTAACCGATACAACCTGTGGAATTACATCGCCCGCCCTTTGAATTACGACTGTATCGCCATTCCTTACGCCCAAGCGTTTTATTTCATCTGCATTGTGCAGGGTCGCACGGCTTACCATTACACCACCAATATTTATTGCTTCAAGATTGGCAACAGGGGTTAATACACCAGTCCTGCCCACTTGGATAGTTATTTCATTTAAAATCGTCACTGCTTGTTCCGCAGGGAATTTATGGGCAATCGCCCAACGCGGTGCACGGGCAACAAAGCCAAGACGGTCTTGTAAAGATAATTCATTTACCTTGTGAACAACCCCATCAATATCAAAATCAAGCCCGCTTCGTTCCGTGTTGATTTTTTCATAATGATTTATAATTTCATCAACTGTATTGTTTTTATTGGTAAGTGGTGTTGTTGTAAAACCCCACGATTTTAATTTTTCATTTGCTTCGCTCATCGTTGGGGCGATTTGATTTGATACTTCCCCCCAACCATAGGCAAAGAACCTTAATGGGCGTTGTGCGGTGATATTTGTATCAAGCTGTCTTAATGAACCAGCCGCGGCGTTTCGTGGGTTGGCAAAAACTTTATTGCCATCTTGTTCTTGGCGTTGGTTAAGTTTTATAAAATCTGATTTATTCATATAAACTTCCCCACGAATTTCCACCACATCGGGGAAATTGCCACTTAATGAATGGGGAATGTCTTTGATTGTTTTAATGTTTGCGGTAATGTCTTCGCCTTCTGCACCATCGCCACGGGTAACAGCATAAACCATTTTCCCACTTTCATAACGAATTGAAGCGGATAATCCATCAATTTTTGGTTCAGACCATATTTCAATATTGCCACTTACGCCAAGGAATCTTTTTACCTTGTCCATAAAATCGTTTATATCACCTTTGTCAAAGGCATTGCCCAATGATAACATTGGTACGGAATGCTTTATCTTTTTAAAGCCTTCTTTTACCCCAAATCCAACTTTTTTTGACGGGCTGTTTGGTAATATTAAGTGTGGGAATTTTTCTTCAATAGCATTGTTAAGATTGCGAAGTTTATCATATTCCGCATCCGTTATCGTTGGGGCGTCCTTTTGATGGTATTGTTGGTCGTGGAAATTAATTTCCATTGCCAATGATTGCAATATCTTTTTTGCTTGGGCTTCGTCAATGGTGTTTATATCAACATCAAACATATTATAACCCCATTAATGATTTTGCATTGGCTTTTGATTCTTCGCTAATTGTATCACCAGATAACATACGGGCAATTTCATTTACCCTTTCATCTGTACTTAACGATTTGATTTCTGAATATGTTGAATTATCAACCGCCGATTTACTTACAAAGAAATGATTGTCCGATAGTCCCGCCACTTGTGGGGAATGGGTAATAACAATTACTTGGTGTGTTTTTGCAAGTTCCTTTAAGCGAACACCGATTGTATGCGCGGCAGCACCGCCGATACCAGCGTCAACTTCGTCAAATAACAATGTTGTTGCGGTGTTTGTTTCCGCTAGTGCCAAGTTTAAGCCCAATAATAACCTTGACAATTCACCACCCGATGCTGATTTGTGAATAGGGGCGAAATCAGAACCCACATTGGTTCTTGCCATAAAGCGAACCTT
>JBMZFW010000062.1:0-5069 GCA_049615605.1 Alphaproteobacteria bacterium
ACATTTTTGTATTTATGCCCGCTTGGATTTGCCATAGTAATATTTTTAATATTGCCAATGCCATCGGTTAACTTAATATCAACTTTACCAACCGATACTTTGCGCCCCGTATTTTCATAGCCCAACTTTTCAATTTGCTGTTTAACGATTCCATTAACATCTAGGTTCTTAACAGTAAAGTACCCACCAACGACAACCACGCCAAGTATAAAAGTTAACACAAGTAAAATTATTTTTTTCATATTTATAAATCCTTAACAATACTATATTATATTATTATGACTTTTAATTCTATATATATTATTGGTGCGACCGCATCGGGAAAATCGGAACTTGCAATTAAACTATCCGAAAAATTAAACGGGGTAATTATCAACGCCGATTCAATGCAGGTTTATTCAGGGGCAAATGTAATTACTGCTTGTCCAAGCGATGACGAATTAAATCAAGCCCCACATAAATTATATAATGTAATTGACCCAAGCAATGATTTTAATGTGGTTGATTGGGTAAATATGGCAACGACGGAAGCGGAAAATTGTTTTAACAATAATACAACACCAATCTTATGTGGCGGTACGGGATTTTATGTATCAAACTTTGTTGATGGCATTTCACCAATCCCTGATGTGGATAAAAATATCCGAAACGAAGTAAGAAAGTTATCCGCCGCACAACTATATGAATCATTAAAAGCGGAAGACGAAATAATGGCAACAAGGTTAAAAGACGCCGACAGCCAGCGCATGGCAAGGGCTTTGGAAATTGTGCGTTCTACGGGTAAATCGTTATCGCATTTTCAAAATATGCCAAAACAAAAATTGCAAACATCGGTTAAGCCATTAATTGTTGGCTTATTACCAGACAGGGAAATTGTTTATAACAAAATTAACGCCCGCTTTGAAACAATGTTTGATGACGGGGTTGATGAAGTACAAAAATTATTAGACAGCAATCTTAACGAAGATTCACAATTAATGCGTGCCATTGGCATACCTGAACTTATTAAATATATAAGGGGGCAGTGGGACAAGGATACGGCAATTGAAAAAGCCCAAACCGCATCACGCCAATATGCAAAACGACAAATGACTTTTATCCGCACCCAATTAAATACAGATATTCAAATTGAATCGGTGGATGAAATTGAAAAAGTTGTGGAAGCTTTTAAAAAACAGTGATACCATTTAATTTATAAATAATAAAAACAGGGAACTTCAAATATGAAAAAATTATTATTATCTGCAACAGTTGGGCTTTCACTTTTATCGGCACCTGCAATGGCGGGGTCATTAAAGGGCACAATTTATAAATCGCCAAATTGTGGTTGCTGTATGTTCCACGGGGAATATTTAAAATCAAAAAATATTAAAATTTCATATATTGAAAATGACACAATGTTGGACACGGTAAAACAAAAGTACAATATTACGGGTAATAACCGTGCATGCCACACAACGGAAATTGCGGGCTATGTGGTGGAAGGGCATGTTCCATATTCAGCAATTCAAAAGCTATTAAATGAAAAACCAAATATTGCAGGCATCGGTATTGGCGGTATGCCAACATTTTCACCAGGTATGGCGGAACCAGATGCAAGCAACCCATCAAAATTAAATGTATACGCATTAATGAAAGACGGAAGTACAAAATCATTCGGCACATTTGAATACAAAGGTGATAAGTTTTTTAGCGAGCTTTAAAACCGAATCATTTCAAGTAAATATTTTTTCAATAATTTTAATAAAATATATAATTTTGTAATTATATTTTAACAATATTGCTATTTTTGTAATATGTGCAAAAAGGTTTGCGATTTTTGTTGCGTTGCTTGTTAAACTTGGGTAAAAATCTTTAAATCAGTAATTAAATCATTAATTAAAAGTATTAAGGATTAAGCAATGGCTAATAATAAAAAAGTAATGACAGGTGCGGAAATTGTTTTACGCGCATTAGTTGACCAAGGTGTGGACACGGTATTCGGTTATCCAGGTGGTGCGGTTTTACCAATCTATGACCAATTACACGAACACCCAAAAATTAAACATATCTTAGTTCGCCACGAACAAGCCGCCTTACACGCAGCCGAAGGTTATGCCCGTTCAACTGGTAAAGTTGGTGTTGCCCTTGTAACATCGGGTCCGGGTGCGACAAATGCGGTTACGGGATTAACAGATGCATTACTTGATTCAATTCCAATCGTTTGTTTATCGGGACAAGTACCAACACACTTAATCGGTACAGACGCATTCCAAGAAGCAGATACCGTTGGTATTACCCGTTCGTGTACAAAGGCAAATTATTTAGTAAAAGATAAAACTCGCCTTGCGGAAATTATGCACGAAGGTTTTTATGTGGCACAAAATGGTCGCCCGGGTCCTGTACTTATTGACCTGCCAAAAGACATTCAATTTTCAGACACTGAATATATGTCACCAGAAAAATATGAACACCGTTCATACCACCCACAAACAAAAGGCGATCCAGTTGCAATTAAGGTTGCAGCAGAAATGCTTATGAAAGCTAAAAAGCCAATTATTTATGGCGGTGGCGGTTTAATTAATTCGGGTACAAGGGCTTGTGAATTAGTTCGCGAATTAACAGAAGTTTTAAACACACCAATCACATTAACATTAATGGGCTTGGGTGCGGTTGATTCAAATCACCCTAACTTTTTAGGTATGCTTGGTATGCATGGAACATTTGAAGCCAACATTGCAATGCACGATTGTGATGTAATGCTTGCGGTGGGTTCAAGGTTTGATGACCGCGTAACGGGTCGCCTTGATGCGTTCAGTCCAAATTCAGAAAAAATCCACATTGATATTGATGAATCAAACATTAATAAATGCGTGCCAGTTGACCTTGGTATAGTCGGCGATTGTGAAAGCGTACTTGAAGACATATTAAATGTAATCCGTGCGAAAAAATTCAAAGCGGATGAAAAAGTATTACAACCTTGGTGGGATGCAATTAATGAAAATCGTGCTAAAGATTGTCTTTCTTATGAACAAGGAAAAGACAAAATTTTACCACAACACGCAGTTGTTAAATTAAATGAACTTTGTGAAAAATCTGGGCGTGATGTTCGTATCACAACAGAGGTTGGACAACACCAAATGTGGGCAGCACAATATATGAAGTTTAAAGAGCCAAATAAATGGATGACTTCGGGTGGTCTTGGTACAATGGGTTATGGTTTCCCATCAGCCGTTGGCGTGCAACAAGCAAACAAAGACGCACTTACAATTTGTATTGCCGGGGACGCATCAATTCAAATGAATATCCAAGAAATGGCAACGGTAACACAATATAAATTACCTGTTAAAATATTCTTGCTTAACAATCAATGGATGGGAATGGTTCGCCAGTGGCAGGAACTATTACACGAAGAAAGATATTCAAACAGTTATACCGACAGTATGCCAGACTTTATGAAATTGGCAGAAGCATACAATTGGACTGGTATCACAATTAATACACCTGATGAATTAGAAGCAGGAATTAAGAAGATGATTGATACAGACGGTCCAGTATTTGTTGATTGTCGCGTTGCGAACTTAGAAAATTGTTTCCCAATGATTCCATCGGGTGCGGCACATAATGAAATGATTCTTGCCGCGTCATCGGATGCCATTGGCGAAGACGGTAAAAAGATGGTATAGGGGGAAAGCTTATGATAAAAACACCAAAATCAGCATACTCTATTATTGAAGACGATAATTCAGAACAACGCCACACTTTCGCGGTAATCGTGGATAACCGTCCGGGTATCCTTGCCCGTGTGGTTGGTATGTTTTCTGCCCGTGGTTATAATATTGAAAGCTTAACCGTATCAAGCATTGATAAAGACAAAAAGCGTTCAAGAATTTCAATTGTAACAACAGGCACGAAAAAAACAATTCAACAAATTGAAGCACAGCTTCGCCGAATTGTTGCGGTTAATTCAGCCCACAATGTGACGGAATCAAATCACGTGGAAAAAGAGGTTGTCTTAATTAAAGCAAAGCTTGAAAAATCAAACCGTGAAGAAATTTTACGCACGGCGGAATTATTCAAAGCACAAGTTGTTGATGCCACAGACGAAACAATGTTGTTTATGGTTGTTGACAGCAATAATAATGTAAAAGAATTTATGAAAATTATGTTGGATATTTGTGAATGCGAAGTTGCCCGTTCAGGCGTCGTAGCAATGTCTTGCGATAAAGAAATTTTAGATGTATAATGCATACACATTTTGTATAAGAGGAAGGAAATAAAATGCAAGTATATTATGATAAAGATTGTGATTTAAATATCATCAAAGGTAAAAATGTAGCCATCGTTGGTTATGGTTCACAGGGTCACGCCCACGCACAAAACCTACGCGATAGCGGTGTTGAAAATGTTCACATTGCACTGCGTGCTGATTCAGCAACACGCACAAAAGCAGAAGGTGCAGGCTTTACTTGTATGACTCCTGCCGAAGCGGCGGCTTGGGCTGATGTGTTAATGATTTTAGCACCTGATGAACACCAAGCAGACATTTACCGCGATGAAATTGAACCAAACTTAAAGCAAGGTGCGACAATGGCATTTGCCCACGGTTTAAATGTTCACTTTGGTTTAATTAAACCACGCGAAGATGTTGATGTAATCATGGTTGCCCCAAAAGGTCCAGGTCACACAGTTCGTGGTGAATACTTAAAAGGTGGTGGTGTACCAACATTAATCGCCGTTTACCAAGATGCAACTGGTAATGCAAAAACAACTGCCCTATCTTATGCATCTGCAAATGGTGGTGGTAAAGGTGGCATCATTGAAACTAACTTCAAAGAAGAATGTGAAACTGATTTATTTGGTGAACAAGCAGTTCTTTGTGGTGGTATCGAAGAATTAATCAAAGCTGGTTATGAAACATTAGTTGAAGCTGGTTACGCACCAGAAATGGCATACTTTGAATGCTTACACGAAACAAAATTAATCGTAGACTTAATATACGAAGGCGGTATTGCAAACATGAACTATTCTGTATCAAACACAGCTGAATACGGTGGTTATGTTTCGGGTCCTCGTGTAATCACAGCCGA
>JBMZFW010000063.1:0-5069 GCA_049615605.1 Alphaproteobacteria bacterium
AAACAACATTGTTTGCAATTGATGTGGTAATTAATAATTTTTAAAGGAAAGAAAAATGATTAAAATTCAAAAATCTGAACAAAGGGGAAGAACAAGTCTTGATTGGCTTAATGCAAAACACAGTTTTTCATTTGGTGAATATTTTAATTCTGATTGGCTTGAATTTGCAACCTTGCGTGTAATTAACGAAGATGTGATAAGCCCGTCACAAGGCTTTGGCACCCACCCACATAATAATATGGAAATTATTACTTATATTATAAAAGGGGAACTTGCCCATAAAGACAGTATGGGTAATGGTTCAACAATTAAGGCGGGTAATATCCAACGAATGAGCGCAGGTTCAGGTATATTCCACAGTGAATACAACCCGTCTGATACGGAAGAAACCCATTTATTACAAATCTGGATTCGTACCAATAAAAAAGATATTGAGCCAAGTTATGAAGAAAAAGAATTTTCGGAAATAAATCGTGATAATCAATTATTACTTGCTGTATCAATTGATGGTCGTGATGGGTCAATGACGGTTAATCAAGATGTGGATATTTATCTTGGAAAAATCAATGATAACAAAACACAAATTAAACACGCGATAAAACAAGGTCGTGATGTTTGGGTGCAAATGATTTCAGGTACTGCAAATATTAATGGTAATGTTATTAATGCGGGTGATGGAATTGGCATTGTTGATGAAGAATTATTATCAATTACTGATTCAAAAGATGCAGATTTTATAATGTTTGATATGGCAAAAAAGAAAACTATTTCTTAATCTTTTTTGGTTTGTATGCAATGTATAAAATGAAACTGCCAAGTAATGCCGATACAACCGAACCGCCAAGAACACCAAGGCGAACCGCATTCATACTTGCATCATCAGTGAATGGTATTGAACCGATGAAAAGGCTCATCGTGAAACCAACACCACACAATGCAGACACCCCATATAATTGAAGCATATTTATACCGCTTGGCAATTTGGCAATTCCTGTTTTAATGGCAATAAAGCAAGGCAGGAAAACGCCAAGTTGCTTACCAACAAATAATGCAAATGCGATACTTATTGATAATGTTGATACATCATTTAATCCAACATTTAATGGCACCCCTGCATTCATAAATGCAAATACTGGAATAATGCCAAATGTTACCCAACCGTGCAGACGGTGTTCCAAATGTTCCATTGGATTTGGTATATTTGAATTTTTACATTTCTTTGGAATGCTAAGTGCGGTAATAACCCCCGCCAGTGTCGGGTGAATACCACTTTTGAATAAGCACATCCATAACAGGAACCCTAGGAATAATGAAATAGATGCGGATACAACTTTTTGATAATTAAGTTGCAACATTGCAATGGCAATAAAGATACCAAGCCATAACATTGACGGGTCAATTTCCGTTGTGTAAAACACGGCTAAGATAATAATTGCCATTAAGTCATCAACAACTGCAAGTGTTGTTAAAAATATTTTTAATGATAGGGGAATGCGTTTACCTAGCAATGTTAAAATACCCAGTGCAAATGCAATATCCGTTGCGGTTGGAATTGCCCAACCTTGTAAATTTTGCGGGTCATTTAAATTATATGAAACATAAATTATTGCAGGGACAACCATACCGCCAATTGCACCAATTATTGGCAACATTGCTTTGTTAATTGTTGATAATTCACCGCCTTGAACTTCGCGTTTGATTTCCAAACTAATTAAGAAAAAGAACAATGTCATTAAGCCATCATTAACCCAATGCAGTAATGTTTTTTCAATAATTAAATCACCAATAATTACACCAACAGCCATATGTTGAATGTATGAATAAATTGATGATAAGCCATCAATATTTGCAAATATAATTGCAAGGGCAGAAACCACCATTAACAATATACCCGCGAATGTTTCTAGCTGGATATATTGTTCAATGAATGATTTTATTTGCGATTGCTTTTGCATATTTGAAATTTATTAAAGCTTACCTTTTGAGGCACGCTTTCTTTCATTAATATCAAGGTATGCTTTACGCAAACGAATGTGGTTTGGTGTAACTTCAACCCTTTCATCTGGTTGAATGTATGCAATTGCACTTTCAAGTGTAAAGCGTTTTGGCGGTGTTAATTTAACCGCATCATCTTTACCAGATGCACGAACGTTTGTTAATTGCTTACCCTTTAATGGGTTTACATCTAAATCATTGTCTTTGCTGTTTTCACCAACAATCATACCACAATAAATATCAACACCTGAATCGATGAATAAGATACCACGGGCTTCAAGGTTGGCAAGTGCGTATGCAACCGACTTACCAGTTTCTTGTGATACAAGAACACCTTCACGGCGACCTTCAATATCGCCTTTGTATGGTGCATAACCCATAAATGAACGGGCAAGGATACCAGTACCACGCGTATCAGATAAGAATTCCGCTTGGTAACCAATTAAACCCCTTGCAGGCATTTCAAAAGTTAAGCGAACTTTACCGCCACCACTTGGAACCATGCCTTTCATTTCAGCTTTTCTTTTACCTAGTTTTTCAACTACTACACCAGAAAATTCTTCGTCAACATCAACTTGAACTTCTTCCATTGGTTCTGACTTAACACCGTCAATGTCTTGTAAAATTACACGCGGTGGGGCAACAGTCATTTCATAACCTTCACGACGCATATTTTCCAATAATACACCCAGTTGTAATTCCCCACGACCGGCAACTTCCAACGCGTCCTTTTCAGGTGAAGGTGTAATTTTAATAGCAATGTTTGTTTCTGCTTCTTTATATAATCTTTCCGCAATCATATTACCCGTTAACTTATCACCGTCTTTACCAACAAGCGGGCTGTCGTTTACCGATACAGTCATTGACATTGTTGGTGGTGTGATTGGTAATGCTTTTAATGGTTCGCTTACAGTTTCGGCACATAATGTGTCGGCAACTGTTGCTTTTGTAAAACCAGCAATTGAAACAATATCGCCTGCACTTGCTTGGTTTACATTTTCTTTTTCAAGACCTTTACACATTAATAATTTTGTAACGCGGGCTTTTTCAATTAAACCAGTTTCCATATTTAATGCTTGTAAGTTATCGCCAACTTTAATTGTACCTGTTTCAATACGACCCGTTAAAATACGACCAAGGAAGTTATCTGCTTCTAGTGTCGTAACAAGCATTGAAAAATCAGCCGATACATCAAGATTTGGTTTTGCAATGTGTGTTGAGATTTTTTCAAACACTGGTTGCATATCTTTTCTGTCTTCGCTTAAATCATTAACCGCCCAACCTTGTTTTGCCGAAGCGTAAATAACAGGGAAATCAAGTTGTTCATCTGTTGCTTCCAACGCAACGAATAAATCAAAAATTTGGTCAAGTACCCAATCAGGTCTTGCATCTGGTTTGTCCGCTTTGTTAATTACAACGATTGGCTTTAAACCAAGTGATAATGCTTTTGATGTTACGAACTTAGTTTGTGGCATTGGACCTTCCGCTGCGTCAACCAATAATACAACACCATCAACCATAGATAAAATGCGTTCCACTTCGCCACCAAAATCGGCGTGTCCTGGTGTATCAACAATATTCATACGAATATCATTCCACTGTACAGAAGTATTCTTAGCCAAGATTGTAATACCGCGTTCTTTTTCCAAGTCGTTTGAATCCATTACGCGTTCATCAACATTTTGATTTTCACGAAATGTACCAGACTGTTTTAATAATTCGTCTACTAATGTTGTTTTACCGTGGTCTACGTGTGCAATAATTGCTAAGTTTCTTAATTCCATAATTTTACCTAATTTTTTATTTATATTAATATTAAGTTGCCTTATACAGTTATTATTGGCTTCTGGCAAGATTTTTTTGATTTATTATTATATATAGTCTATAATCCAAAATATATTTCATATAACATTTCATAATTTATATTATTAGGAGAACATAATGAGTCGTAAAAAAATATCTTTAATCGGTGCGGGACAAATCGGTGGTACGCTTGCTTTACTTGCGGGACAAAAAGAACTTGGCGATGTGGTATTATTTGATATTGCCGAAGGTATTCCACAGGGTAAAGCCCTTGATTTATCACAAACTTCCCCAGTGGAAGGTTTTGACAGCAACCTTAAAGGTACGAATGATTATGCGGACATTGCGGATTCAGATGTAATTATCGTAACAGCAGGCGTACCAAGAAAACCGGGTATGAGCCGTGATGATTTGCTGGGCATTAATTCAAAGGTAATGCAATCAGTTGGCGAAGGTATTAAAAAATATGCACCAAATGCTTTTGTAATCTGTATTACAAATCCGCTTGATGTAATGGTTGGTTTATTACAACAATATTCTGGTCTGCCAGCTGAAAAAGTTGTTGGTATGGCGGGCGTTCTTGATTCAGCAAGATTCAGATTTTTCCTTGCCGAAGAATTCAATGTATCAGTTGAAAATGTAAACGCATTTGTTCTTGGTGGACACGGCGATACAATGGTACCGCTTACAAGATATTCAACAATTGCGGGTATCCCAGTTCCAGATATGGTGAAAATGGGATTAAGCACAGAAAAGAAAATTGAAGAAATCGTACAAAGAACACGCGACGGTGGTGCGGAAGTTGTTGGCTTGTTAAAAACAGGTTCGGCATTTTATGCCCCAGCCGCATCGGCGATTGAAATGGCAGAAAGCTATTTAAAAGATAAAAGAAAAGTTCTTCCGTGTGCTGCCTATGTAAAAGGTAAATATGGATTGGACGGGCTATATGTTGGTGTGCCAACAATCATCGGCAAAGGCGGGGTTGAAGAAATTCTTGAAATTGAGCTTAATGATGATGAAAAGGCAATGTTAGATAATTCTGTAAAGGCTGTAGAAGAATTAAACCAAGCGGTTAAAAATCTGTAAATAGATTTTAAATCTGCTATTATCTTCAAAAGGGAAAGCTAAACTATTTATTATAGTCGTCGCTTTCCCTTTTTTGATACTATCAGCTTAAAATCTATTTAATGTTTTTTATAAACTAGCAAGGCAAACCCCCTTAAAATAAGACTCTTCTTGACATAAAAAAGAATCTATACTAGGTTGTCCTT
>JBMZFW010000064.1:0-4665 GCA_049615605.1 Alphaproteobacteria bacterium
AAAGAAATATCAGAAATTGAAATTGGCGATTATGTGGTTCATATCAATTCAGGTATCGGCAGGTATGAAGGGCTTGAAACCATAAGCCTACAAAATGTAAAATATGATTGCTTAAAAGTTGCATATTCCGATGATGATGTATTGTTTGTGCCAGTTGAAAATATGGATATGTTATCAAGGTATGGTTCCGCGCACGATGGTGTTGTTCTTGATAAATTGGGCGGTTCGGCGTGGCAATCACGCAAAGCCAAGATGAAAGAACGCCTTGGGATAATTGCAGATAAATTAATTGACCTTGCCAGCAAAAGAACCCTTAAAAAAGGTGAATTGATGCCAATACCAACGGGTATGTACGATGAATTCGTAGCAAAATTCCCATTTGTTGAGACCGAAGACCAACAAACGGCAATTAATGATATTATTGATGATTTATCAAGTGCCAAGCCAATGGACAGATTAATTTGTGGTGATGTGGGCTTTGGTAAGACGGAAGTTGCCTTAAGAACCGCCTTTATTGCGGTGATGAATGGTTTTCAGGTGGCATTGGTTGCGCCAACAACATTGCTTGCCCGTCAACATTACAAAGTATTTACGGAAAGATTTGCGGGCTTTCCAGTTAAGATTGGACAATTATCAAGGTTGGTAAGTGCGAAAAATACTAAACTTGTAAAAGATGGGCTTGCAAGCGGTGATGTGGATATTGTGGTTGGAACCCACGGCATACTTGCAAAATCAACCAAGTTTAATAATCTTGGGCTGTTAATCATTGATGAAGAACAACACTTTGGCGTATCACAGAAAGAAGCATTAAAGGAAATAAAAGAAGATATTCATATCATTTCATTATCGGCAACACCAATTCCACGAACATTACAAATGTCATTAAGCGGGGTAAGGGATTTATCAATCATTGCAACCCCACCTGTGGACAGATTGGCAATCAGAACATTTACATTGCCGTATGATGGATTTATTGTCAAAGAAGCATTAATGCGCGAAAGGTTCAGGGGCGGACAGGCATATTATGTTGTGCCAAGGGTTTCTGATTTGGATTCGGTGTTTAAGAACCTTAAAAACCTAGTCCCGGATATGCGAATTGCTGTTGCCCACGGTTCTGTTCCTGCAAAAGAACTTGATGAAATTATGACCGACTTTACCGATGGTAAATATGACATACTGCTTGCAACGAATATTATTGAAAGTGGTATTGATGTAGCAAATGCAAATACAATGATTGTCCACCGTGCAGATATGTTTGGCTTAAGCCAGCTGTATCAATTAAGGGGGCGAATTGGTCGTGGTAAAACCCGTGCATATTGTTATTTAACAACGCAAGCGGGCAAGGTATTGCCGACAAATTCCCGTAAAAGACTAGATGTAATGCAAACCCTTGATTCATTGGGGGCGGGTTTCAGTATTGCCAGCCACGACCTTGATATCCGTGGGGCGGGTAATTTATTGGGTGACGAACAATCGGGGCATATTAAAGAAGTGGGTGTTGAATTGTATCAAAAGATGCTTGAAGAAGCCATTGCCAAGCAAACAACGGGTAAACAAGAAACTGTAGAAGAAGAATTCATTCCAACAATTTCAATTGGTATATCGGTTTATATCCCAGATAATTATATTAAGGATTTATCGGAGCGATTAAACTTTTACCGTAGAATTTCAAATATTATGAGTACGCAAGAAGCAGACGCCATATCCGTTGAAATGGTTGACAGGTATGGTAAATTACCAGAAGAAGTATCAAATCTGTTATCAATACTTGATTTAAAAATATTATGTCGTGAATTAAGAATTGAAAAGATTGTGGCAAATGAAAAGGGGTTGTTGATTACATTCTTTAACAATCAATTTAAGCACCCAGAAAAATTAATTGGTTATATGCAAAAGTCAATGGGATTGGTTCGTATTCGTCCCGACCATAAAGTGGCAATTACCAAGATATTTAAAACAGAACATGATAAGATTACAGGGGTTAAGAAAATCCTTACGGAAATTAAAGAGCTATGACTTTTAATAAACGCTTATTTGGTGGTGCAATTAACACCCATATTTTAAATAAAGGTAATGTTAAAACCATTTATGCCGATAATAGTTATTTGGATGTTGATATTGTTGAACGCCTTGATAAAGATACTGTTTTTAACTTGTATAATGAACTGGGTAAGACATTCCCAAAGTATTTAGGTAATGATACTTTTTTATATTTATCTGGTGATATTATTAATTCCCGCCAATTAAACAGGGCGAAAATCAAACATATTGCTATGGTTTTAAATGATATTCATTCAAAAAAAGTAAATAAAATTAATACGCCAACAATAAATTCCCGTTTAAAATTATATGAAAAAGTCCTTAAAAGCTATGGTGTTTATACAGATACCTTTAAAAATACGATTGAGTATTTAAAGAAAAACCAACCAAAATTTAAACCTGTGTTTATTCACGGGGACTTTAAATTAAATAATATAAAGTTTGAAAAAGATAAGGTTTCTGGAGTCTTTGACTTGGAATTTGCAAAACATTCTTCACATTGTGAAGACATCGCTTGGCTGTTTTCTGATTTATGGGGTGATAACAATCAATGGATTGGGGAATTTTTAAAACATTATAAAGGCAAGGTAAAAAAATCTGAACTTGAATATTGGTTGGTATTTGCAAAGTTAAGATTTGCCTGTATCGCCATACAACAGCACGCCCGTGGAATGCACATAAAAGATGTGGAATTGTATGTGACAGGATGGCGATTAGCGGAAATAGAAAAAGATTTAAGTGTGTTTAACAACTTATTGAAAAATAAAAATAATTTAAACATAATAAGGTTTAGTTTATTTACCTTTTTAAAACTTGCATTAAGGGATTTGATATTGAGTTTAGTTGGTAAAAAATCATTATCAAATACAGTTAAATATATTTGCAAAGGTTTTGGTATTTACCTTAAACTATAAAAAACTTGATTTTTTTGTCTATTTAAGGCATATAAAACATAAGTTTTGTATAAAAAATAAAATAAAATTTAAGGATGGCTAAATGGCTAAAGAAGAATTAATACAATTTCAAGGTACAGTTATTGAAAACTTACCAAATGCAATGTTCCGTGTTGAACTGGAAAATGGTCACGTAATTATTGCACACAATGCTGGTAAAATGCGTAAATTTAGAATTCGCGTTATGGTTGGCGATAAGGTTGATGTTGAAATGACACCTTATGACCTTACAAAAGGTCGTATTACATTCCGTCATAAATAATTGACGGCTTAATCAGGTTAGGGGTGGCTGTTATGGTTGTTTTAACTAAGTTAAAAAACTATTTTTTAGCGGGATTATTAACAGTTATTCCATTGCTTCTTATACTTTTACTTGCCCAATGGTCTGTTGATTTACTGGATAGCGTATTTTGGTTATATCTTCCAGAAGATATCCAGGTATATTACACGCCACTTGCGGGTATTGGATTTATATTTGTATCATTAATTATTATTGGTTGGTTGGTGTCTAGCTTTGTTGGGCATTATATTGTTATGGTAATTGATAAATTATTATCAAAATTCCCTGTAATCCGCAGTGTTTATAAAGGATACCGCCGTTTAATGCGAAATATCCTTAGCCCATCTTCAAAGGATATGCAACAAGCCGTATTGGTTGAATACCCAATAAAGGATAACTGGGTTATTGGTTTTGTAACAGGTAATACATCAAAAGACATAACAAAGGTTTTAAAAGGCAAATATGTAAATGTATTTGTACCATCAACACCATCACCTGCATCAGGTACATTGTTGATTGTTAAAAAAGAAAATATAAGAAAACTTGATATTAATAAGGCAAAAGCCCTAGAATTAATTGTAACAGCTGGTATTAGTGACAATGACAAATAAAGAAAAAAACATATTGGAAAACAAGATAATTGTTCAAAACATTAATGAAAAGGGACTTGATGTATCTTTTTCATTTGATGAAGAACAGCTTGAATTAATTAACACGACAAGAATTGACGATGAAAACACACAGCTTTCATCATTTAAATGTAATGCTATGTTTAATTATTTGGCTGGCAGTGATAATATTTTAAGGCTATCTGGTGAAATGATTTATACAATTGAAACCATTTGTGGTATTTCGCTTGAGCCATTAACCATATCACAAACAGAAGAGCTGGAAGTTGATTTCAGCAGTAATATCAAAGAAGATGATGGAAGTGATGAAACATATTTATTACCAGAATTAATTGAAAAAGGGCAAATTGACCTGTATGATACGGTGATACAAGAATTATTATTATCTTTACCAAGATATGCTTATAAAGATGGGGTTGATATATCTTCGCTTGATTTTAAAAAGACAACGGCTGATACAGAAGCTGAAGACGAAGTTAAGAAAAACCCATTTGAAGTATTAAAAAAACTGAAAGAAAAAAATGATAAAAAGTAAGAATAAAAAAGAAATAACAGTTTCACTTGATGCAATGGGTGGCGATAATGCACCAGAGATTGTAATTGAAGGTGCTTCAATGTTTTTAAAGAAAAATAAGAACATTAAATATGTTATTTATGGTGATGAAAACAAAGTAAAGCCACTTATTGAAAAATATTCTAATCTAAAAAACAAAGTTGAATTAATCCATACGGATAAATTTATTTCACCTGATGAAAAACCTGC
>JBMZFW010000065.1:0-4182 GCA_049615605.1 Alphaproteobacteria bacterium
GATGTATTATTGGCACCAAGTCTTTTTGCAGGCACAATTACACTGGGGCTGTTTATGCAAATTGGTAATGCGTTTGGTCGTGTATATGGCAGTTTCACAATCTTTGTTGATAACTGGACAACGATTACCGAATTACAATCAATTCATTTACGCTTAAAAGAATTTGAAACAAACTTAAAAAAATATAATAAATAAGGGGATATATTATGTCAGTTGAAGCAATTAAAAGAAAAGTTGAAACATTACAAAGTTCCGTTGCCACAATGGTAATTACAACTATGCGTGAAGACAATTTACCAACACTTGGTTATTTACCATTTATTATTGAAAATGATGAATTATATATCTTTACATCAACATTGGCGGAACACGGTGCGAATTTAAAAGCAGGTCGCGATGCATCGGTTATGTTCATAGAAGACGAAGCAGACGCCAAAAAAATATCAGCCCGCACCAGGGCAATTTTCCAAACGGATTATGAACTGGTTGAAAAGGGTGATTGCCAAACGGTAATTGACAGGTTTGTAAACGAAGTTGATGAATCTTATGAAGTCCTTGCAATGATGGCGGACTTTTCTATTTATAAACTAAGCCTTAAAGATGGGCGATATGTTCAAGGATTTGGTGCGGCATTTTCACAAGATGAAAATGGTGACTGGCAACACTTAAAGTTTTAATTGCTTAATTGTTATTCTAAAATACCTAAAAGCCCCGCATTTACGGGGTTTTTCTTTGCCTTTGTAATATTATAATGTGTTTTATGTCAACAATAGATTAAAAACCCCCTTAAAATTAAATAATCATTATATAAAATAAACAATTTTATTATTATAAAATTATAAAAAACCGCAGATTTACAACATAAAATATTTACCATAAAACACATTATAGACTATTTTAGTCCGCAATTGAGGTTGTAAGGACTAAAACATTTCTGATTATTATATTGTAAAGGTGAATAAAAATGACAAAGTTTAAATTAACATTATCTGCATTAATGGCAACATCAATCTTATCGGGTTCTGCATTTGCGGAAACGACACTTGAAAAGGTTGAGGTGAAAGGACCAACTTGGGATACACAAGATACTGGTCGTAATGACTTTGATAAAAAAAGGATTGAAACATATTCAGGTCCATCTGGGGATTTAAATAATTTATTCCGTGTAATGCCGAATGTACAATATAACAGAAACTATCTGCAAAACTTAAGCATTGGATCAAGTACTGGTGCATATTCTGCACAACAAAACTATAAACGTAGTGTCCTTGACCAACGCCCATCATCAATCTCAATTTCTGGTGGTCGTTTCTATGAAAACGCATATATAATCAATGGTCGTTCAGCATCAACAAGATTAATGCTAAACACAGAAGAAAATGGTAATTCAGGTGGTTCGATATATGATGTTTATCGTGCTGGTTGGATGAACCGTTCGTCTCAATCAGAATGGGTAAAACCATTTGATGTGGAAAGCGTTAAAATTTATGACAGTAATATTCCAGCAAAATATGGTAAATTTGCCGGTGGTGTTGTTGATGTGAAGATTAAAAAACCAACTGGTAAAGCGGGCGGGACATTCTATTTTGAAACGACTGGTTCAAAATTTGAAAAAACAATTATTGTTGGTAATCCGAAAAAAGAGAGCCTTATTGAAGATTACACAGCATTTAATACAGGTGTTCGTTATAACACGAACAAATATAAATTAAAAAATGGTAATGAATATTACTTATCTTTTGCGGCTGATTTATCGGAAAGGGAAACAATTAATCCACTTTCTGATTCAAACAAAAAAGCACAAAAATTAAGTGATAAGGCAAAATCAAAACAAGAAAACAAAACTGTTACTGCGACATTTGAAATGGCTGATAAAACAGTTAATGTATCATTTACTAAACAAGATTATTCAATCGACATGCTTCCAAATGAAGGTCACCTTGTTGAAGATAAACAACAAAGGGACGGACAATCTGGTTCGGTAAGTGTTAAGCAAAAATTATCAAATGGCAGAACAGTAAATTATTCACTTGATTATTCGGATAATAAATTAAACCGCAAAGGTAAAGATAATTTATTCAACTGGGAAGGTACAACGACTGCAAAATGGAATGAAAATTGTGGCACTTTATCAGCGTCTGATTATGATACTTGTATAACAGGTGGTTATGGTTCTGCTTATGAACGCGAAAGAAATGTTAATTTAAACGCTTCATACACGATACCAACAAAATTTGGTGATGTGGAAGTTGGCGGTAATGTTAACCACGCTGATTTAAGATTTAATAGAGCAAAAGATTCAACTAAATATGACAATGCAACTAATTATGCTGGATATAATGAAAGTGGTAAAGAGGAAATTGGTGAAGTTGATACTTGGTTCTACCTTTCAGGCGGTAAATGGCTTGATGGTGAAAATGATGAGGAAGTTTCTAATAGCAATGCCAGCAGTTATTATAGAAATAAACTTGATGCAACAACTTTGGGAAATCTTGATAAGGTAAAATACCGTGGTTCATCTGTTGTTTGTGAAACAGAAGATGAAAGCTGTAAAACAGGGGATTTTGCATACGGTTATCGTGAACGACACTTAGCAAAAGATGTTAAAAAATCTGGTTTTGAACACGGTGGATATGTTCAAACAACAAAGAAAACAGACAATGGTTTTACAATTCGTGCTGGTTTAAGATATGACCGTGACACATTATTAAAAAATAATAACTTTGCCCCAAGATTTTCTGCATCACACAAAGTTAAGTTTGGTGGTCGTGCTTGGACAAATACATATGGTTTAAACCGTTATTATGCCAATTCAAATGCCACTTATCACCTGCTTGGTAAAGAAGTTGGTAAGTATAATGTTGAAAAAAGAATTATGAGATATGATGCATCAACGGGTAAAACAATTTGGACTGATACTTGGTTTAAAAAAGGCGGTGATTCTGGTAGTAATTATTCGTATGATGGACTAAAAACACCATACAAAGATGAAATTTCAATTACAACCCAATCACCAGTTTATAAATATGGTCAAGTAAGATTAAAGGCTGTTTACCGTGATGGTAAAGATGAATTTTCAGCAAATGGTGCAAATGGTTTAGAAAACAAAGGTTCTAGTATGTATAAATCATTATCTGCTGAATATCGTAATACTTGGGGGGATAATTTATTCTTTGCCAATGTGAAATGGTCAAAGACCAAGGTTTCATCAACAGATTTATTAACAAAACCAGACAACGGTAAAACAAGTAATGTTGTGTATAATGGTAAAGTTTATAAAGAACACGAAATTAACAAAATGGCTGACCAATACCGTAACCCACACGCAATTAACTTTGGTTATGCACGAAAATTTAGTGCCAATAAATATGGTAATGTTCTAGTTGGATTAACAGGTCGTTATACATTAAAGCATAAACGCCTTGGTAAAACATATTTTGGTAACGGTTCAAATGCTGACAAGGCAACAGTTGGTGGTCGCCAATATGACAAGATTTCAAAAGTTGATTACCCAGCACAACTTAATTTAAATGCTAAGGTATCTTGGGATATTTATAACAAAGGTCGTGATACGGGTGTGAATGCTTACATCACAATTAATAACTTGTTAAATAAATATTACAAAGGTGGTTCAAACGGTAAAGCAATTAACACAATTGCCCGTGGTCGTTCGTTCTTACTTGGCGTAAAAGTTGACTTCTAAAAAGCATTGTTAAAAAAACTAGCACTAGCTTTAATAATAACAATTTCTGCCCTAGCACCTGCTAGGGCAGAAATTTTTTATACCTTGGACAACGGGCTTAAAGTTTATATTAAGCAAGTGCCAAATCAAAAATTTATTATGTCACGCCTTATCGTTCACAAAGGTTTTGCCAGTGATACAAAGGCGGGGCTTGCCCATTTAACAGAACACTTGGCATTTCAAAACACCGATAAATATGATTATGATTATTTAAGTAAATTATTCTTGGGGCGTGGAAAATTTGTTATGAATGCAACCACAACCAGAACTTCCACAGAATATGATGCGTTTGGTATGTATACAAAATCAAACCTTGATGAAGTTAATTCTGTTCTTTCACAAATATTAATGCATATTAAACCAACTGAAAAAGGCATAGAAAAAGAAAAACTTATTGTTGAACAAGAACGCAAACTTCGCAAATTAAAAGACGGTGCAAC
>JBMZFW010000066.1:0-4153 GCA_049615605.1 Alphaproteobacteria bacterium
ACATTTGTTGGTTTGTCTTTGTCCCTGTATTGTTTATTAAGGCTTTGCACAAAATCATTGTCCGCCAAAACAACCGATACTTCCGCCATTTTAATATCAAAGTGCTTAATTACATTATCGCAAGCTTGCTTTATAATATCTTCTTTATTATCCCAAGCATCGCATTTATATGTTACTGAAAAATTAATCATTGTTTTTATTGTTGGTTTTTTCATTGCCTTCATAAGCACGGACAATTTTACCAACCAATTTGTGTCTTACAACATCGCCTGAATTAAATACGGTAATTCCAATATCGTCAATGTCTTTTAAAATATCCATTGCTTCAATTAAACCAGATTTAATATTTTTATTTAAATCAACCTGTGAAATATCACCTGTGATAACCATCTTTGTATTATAACCAAGACGGGTTAAAAACATTTTCATTTGCATTGTTGTTGTGTTTTGTGCTTCGTCTAAAATAACAAAAGCATTCTTTAATGTACGACCACGCATATATGCAAGTGGGGCAATTTCAATTTCACCGTTTTCAATTTTGCGGTTTACAACTTCGCCGTCCATACATTCATATAATGCGTCATAAATTGGGCGAAGATATGGGTCAACCTTTTCCTTTAAATCCCCTGGTAAAAAACCAAGGTTTTCACCCGCTTCAACCACTGGACGGGTAATGATAATTCGGTCAACTAAACCAGCCGATAACATACTTACACCTTGGGCAACCCCAAGATAAGTTTTACCCGTTCCGGCAGGTCCAATACCAAATGATAAAGTATTTTTTTGCATATCAGCAATATATGAAACTTGTGTTGGGGAACGACCAGAAATGGTCTTCCTTGGCGTGACAATAGAAGCAGAAGATACTTCGCCCAATAAGTCTTTTTCATTATTTGAAAAACGAATTGCTGTTTCAACATCATCTTTGCTAATGTCATTTTCTTTTTCAGCTTTTTTGTAAAGAAATTCAATTGCGTTTAACGCTTGATTAACGCTTTTTTCTTCGCCTGTAATATTTAAAACACCGCCACGGTCATTTATTACAACTTTTAATTCTTGTTCAATATATATGATATTTTTATTATGTTCACCAAAAACCAAAGGAATAATTTTATTATTATCAAATTCCAAAGTAGATGTATTGTTTTGCGTCATATATGTATATTTTTTCCTATCAAGCAATTGTTATACTTTAATTGTATAATACATATTTATTAAAAACAAGAAAACTATTGAAAAAAAATCATAAAAAATATAAAACAAAATAATGGATGAAAATAAAATTCAAGAAATATTAAAAGATTTCCGTAAGGAAATTGACAACCTTGACGATGAAATCGTTGCGTTGCTTGCCAAAAGATTACAAGT
Organism: Alphaproteobacteria bacterium; assembly: GCA_049615605.1. Classification (GTDB taxonomy): domain Bacteria; phylum Pseudomonadota; class Alphaproteobacteria; order JAQWUY01; family JAQWUY01; genus JAQWUY01. The sequence goes on from JBMZFW010000066.1 coordinate 1,369, forward strand.
AATTGACAATGTTGCGCGTGTTAAACTTGAAAATAATATTGACCCACACCTGCAAGACCGCATTGACGAAGTGGTAAATCGCAATGCTGATTTGGCAAAAAATCTTGGGGCGGATTTTGAATTAATTAAATCGCTGTATGTTCAAATTGTTGATAATGCAATTGCCCGCGAAACAAAATATATCAAAGATAACAGTAAATAACATTATATATTGCCTTATATTGGGTGATAATATATTATATCAAGATATAAAAATAACTTTACAGACTTAGGAAATAAAAATGACTCATTTTTCAATCAAAGATGAAATTGGTTTTGACCAACCAGACACACAAGTAAATATCAAAGAAACATTTGGAATTGATATGGACGGCACTGTGCCTGCGTTTTCAAAAAAATCACAGATGGTGCCTGATATTGATGAAAGCTATATCTTTGACTTGGCAACGACAAGGGCAATCCTTGCGGGCTTTTCACACAACCGCCGTGTAATGGTACAAGGTTATCACGGTACTGGTAAATCTTCACACATTGAACAAATTGCCGCACGACTTAATTGGCCTTGTATGCGTATTAACCTAGACAGCCATATTTCACGAATTGATTTAATTGGTAAAGATGCCATTGTTTTAAAAGACGGCAAACAAATTACCGATTTTAAAGAAGGTGTGCTTCCATGGGCATTACAAAATCCAGTTGCACTTGTATTTGATGAATACGATGCGGGGCGTCCCGATGTAATGTTTGTTATCCAGCGCATATTGGAAGAACACGGTAAATTAACATTACTTGACCAAAATAAAGTTTTAAATCCACACGATTCATTCCGTCTGTTTTCAACAGCAAACACGGTTGGTCTTGGCGATACAACGGGTCTGTACCACGGTACACAACCAATTAACCAAGCCCAAATGGACAGGTGGAATATTGTATGTACTTTAAATTACTTATCACGCGAACAAGAATTAAGTATTATTAAAAGCAAATTTGATAAAACATTAAAAGACGAAGCTTATGGCAATATGCTTGCCGTTGCCGACTTAACAAGACAAGGTTTTGTCAATGGGGATATTTCCACTGTTATGTCACCAAGAACAATTTTATCTTGGGTGGAAAATACTAAAATCTTTGATAACGATGTTGATTATGCATTCCGTGTATCATTCTTTAATAAATGTGATGAAAGCGAACGCACAATCATTGCGGAATATTATCAAAGGTCTTTTGGAACTGAACTTAAAATATAAAAATTTATGGACGAATTATACAACCCTATTACAAATGAAACCGAAGACTCTGTTAAAAACAGATTATCGGCAACATATCGGGCAATCGCCAAAGACAAAGATATTGATGTAACATTTGGGGCAAATAGCCAAGCATCAAACTTTGAAAAATCTGTTCGTCTGCCAAACATTGCAACCAATTCACAAAATGGCTTAAATATCGCAAGGGGTGAAGCGGACTTTTCCGCCTTTAAATATCGTTTTCACGATGCGGATATTCACCGTCAAAAAAGACCAAGTGATGAAACCCACGCTATGTTATTTAACGCATTGGAAGACGCCCGTATTGAAGCGGTTGGTTCAAACCTGTTTAAAGGGGCAAGTGAAAATATTGATAATGCACTTAACAATCGTTATGAAAAAATGGATATTGCCACAACAGCAAATCACTTGGGTGAAAATGGTTGGGCGGAAGCATTGCGTTTAATTGCCCGTCAAAAATTTTCAGGCAAAAACCCACCACAATGCACAGAAAAATTATTGGAATTACACGCGGAAAAAAATTCGGATAAATTACAATCTGCACTTGATAAGTTAATGAAACATATTAACAACCAAGAAGACTTTGCAACCGCTGTTCGCAATATTTTAACCGCACTTGATAACAACGCTGATTACGGTGATGAAGGCGACAATGAAAACCAAGACAAAGCCGATGATAACGAACGCGACAACGAACAATTAATTGATGACAGCCAAAGCCAAAGTATGATGGATGAAAATCAAACAGAACAAGAAAATCTGGAAGACTTTGACGGTGACACTTCCGATATGGAAACCGAAGATGGCGACGATAACGACAGCGAATTTGAAGGCGATGGCGAAACGGAAGAAACCCCATCATCAAACACAAAACACAATACGGGGTTATTTGATTACAGCCCTGAATACAAAGCATACACAACTGAATTTGATACGGTTGAAAAGGCAAATGAAATTGCCGAAGAAGACGAATTAAACTTACTGCGTAAAAAGCTTGATGATATTGTGGCAAATTACAACACACTTGTTTCACGCATTGCCAATCGTTTACAAAGAAAATTACAAGCACAACAATTAAGGTCGTGGGAATTTGATTTGGAAGAAGGCTTGCTTGATTCTGCAAAACTTACCAGAGTGGTCACAAACCCATTACAATCATTATCATTTAAACAAGAAGATAATTCAAAATTTAAAGATACAGTTGTCACATTATTAATTGATAATTCTGGTTCAATGCGTGGTCGTCCAATTTCAATCGCGGCGATGACTTGTGATATTTTAACCCGTACATTGGAACGCTGTGGGGTTAAGGTGGAAGTACTTGGCTTTACAACGGTAAATTGGAAAGGCGGAAGCAGTTTCAAAAAATGGGACGAAGCAGGTCGCCCAGAAAACCCAGGCAGATTAAATGACCTTCGCCATATTATTTATAAGTCGGCTGATGAAAATTACAACCGCAGTAAAAATAACTTTGGCTTATTATTAAAAGAAGGTTTATTAAAAGAAAACATTGACGG
>JBMZFW010000067.1:0-4145 GCA_049615605.1 Alphaproteobacteria bacterium
GTGGTTTCGCTTGAAAATCATGCCAATACTTCCGCTGCAACTATACCGCTTGCCCTTACAAAAGCGGTAAATAATAACCAGTTTAAATCAAATGATACAATTGCATTAACTGCAATGGGTGCGGGATTTAGCTGGGGCAGTTGCATATTAAAATGGAAATAATTTAATTTTTAGTTGAAAAATCTTTCGTTATTTTAGATAATACAAATATGAGTAAGGTTTTAACAAAAGTGAATATAGCTGAAAAGATATATAACAAAACTGGTATTCCACGTGTTGTGATATCTGATATTATTGGGTGCTTATTTGAAGAAGTATGCATTAACTTGGAACGTGGTAAGAATGTTAAGTTAAGTTCATTTGGCACATTTAAAACCCGTGAAAAATCTGCACGAATTGGCAGAAACCCTAAGACAGGCAAAGAAGCAGTTATTGAAGCGCGCCGTGTTGTTGTGTTTTATCCAAATAATACCCTTAAAAAAGATGTTGCAAAAGTAAAATAAAGGTATGAACGAACAGGGTTATAAAACAATCAGCGAAGTTGCAAGTCAAATAGGCGTTGAAACCCATACACTTCGTTTTTGGGAAGGCAAGTTCCCATACTTAAATCCAAAGAAAATCAATGGCAACAGGTACTATACAAAAGACGATATTAATTATATCGGTCAAATTAAAAATCATTTAAAAGACAAGGGTTACACTATCAAAGGTGTGAATACCCTTATTAAAGATATTGGTGTTGATGAATTTAAAAAAACAAATCAACAATCGCAATCAACAATTACCACTGACAGCATTAAGATGGATAATATAAAGCCCGTTGAATCAACGGAATTGCCATTTTTTGGTGAGGTTGAAAAAGTTGACGAACCACCGCTTCCAATGTTTGCCGATACCATTGATGAAAAGGGCAAAGCCCCAGCAATTGATACATCTGCAATCGTTAATGCTATTGATAAACTTAAAAAAATAAGAGAAAAGTTATAATTTAAAGAATATCGCTTGATAAAACTAAGAATATAAATATACTGTTGATATGTCTAATTTATTTGATGAAAAACCACCTGCTAATTCTGATGAAGTTTCTTATAACGCCAGTCAGATTAAACAGCTTGAAGGTCTAGAAGCGGTCCGTCACCGCCCAGGTATGTATATCGGGGGTGTTGATTCACGCGCACTTCACCATATGGCTGCGGAAATTATTGATAACTCAATGGATGAAGCAGTGGCGGGTCACGCCAACCGTATTGAAGTTGAATTATTTGCTGATGGTTCATTGGCGGTGCGTGATAATGGTCGTGGTATTCCCGTTGATATGCACGAAAGTGGTAAATCTGCACTAGAAGTTATTTTTACATCACTGCACTCTGGTGGTAAGTTTGAGGGTAAGGCATATGCCACATCTGGTGGTCTTCACGGTGTTGGTTCATCGGTTGTAAATGCTTTATCTGATAAATTAATTGTTGAAGTTGCAAGGGACAAAGCCCTTTGGAAACAAGAATACAGCAGGGGCGAAGTCCTTACACCTGTTGAAAAAATGGGCGATGTTCACAATCGCCGTGGTACAAGCGTACATTTCCACCCAGATAAAGAAATCTTTGGCGATAATATCTTTGTGGCAAAACGCTTATATAATATGGTTCGTTCAAAAGCATACCTTTTCAAAGGTGTGGAAATTCGTTGGAAATGCGACAAATCAAAGATTGACGAAGAAAACCCAATTCCAGAAAGTGAAAATTTCCACTTTCCAAACGGTTTATCAGATTACTTAGCCGTTGAAATCGGGCAAAGGGCGTGCGTAAGTCCACGTGCATTTGCCGGTGATGTGGTTGAAGACGACGGCGTTGGTCGTGTTGAATGGTGTATACAATGGACACTTGATGGTGATGGATTTGCCAACAGCTATTGTAATACAGTCCCAACACCACAGGGCGGTACACACGAAACAGCATTCCGTGGTTCACTTGCAAAGGCATTAAGAAACTATGGTGAAATACTTGGGGAAAAGAAAGCAAGCGGTATTACCGCGGCTGATGTATGTGATGAAGCATCATTCTTATTAAGTGTATTCATTCGTGAACCACAATTCCAATCACAAACAAAAGACAGATTATCTTCACCAGAAGCAACAAAACTGGTTGAAGGCTTAATTCGTGACCGTTTTGAACAATGGTTATCAGCGGATCCAAAAACAGCAAGGGCAATCCTTGATTACATTATTGAACGAATGGAAGAACGCAACAAAAGACGCGTACAAAAAGAAACACGCCGTAAATCAGCAACGCGTAAACTTCGACTGCCAGGTAAACTAGCCGATTGTTCAAACAGAAATTCAATTGATACGGAATTGTTTTTAGTAGAGGGTGACAGTGCCGGCGGTTCTGCAAAACAGGCAAGGGACAGAAAAACCCAAGCAATCTTACCACTTAAAGGTAAAATTCTTAATGTTGCTTCTGCTACAAAAGATAAGATTGATGCCAATCAAGAAATAAAAGATATGACACAGGCAATTGGTTCTGGTTTAAGACGCGAATTTGATTTAGATAAATTGCGTTATGGTCGTATTGTAATTATGACAGATGCGGATGTTGATGGGGCACACATTGCCACATTGTTAATGACATTCTTTTACCAACAAATGCCGGGCTTAATTGAAAGCGGTCGTTTATACCTTGCAATGCCACCGTTGTACAGGGTTGTGTATAAAAATGTATCGCATTATGCAATGGACGAAGAACACAAAGATGAAATTATCGCTAGCTTCCCAAAGAATGCAAAAGTTGATATTTCAAGGTTCAAAGGCTTGGGTGAAATGTCACCATCACAATTAAAAGAAACAACAATGAATAAGGAAACGCGTTCATTGATTCAAATCAAAGTTCCAAATCGTGAAAAATTCAATGAAGACGACTTGGAAGAATCACGTGAAATTGAAGAAATGGTTGATACTTTAATGGGTAAAAAACCTGAAAAACGCTTTGATTTTATCCAGGCAAATGCACAGTTTGTTCAAGACATAGATATTTAATATTTTTTTATCTTATACTTATTGACAAAATGGTAATGAAACCTTATAAAAAGGTATCTGCTTAAGGAGAGGTGGCAGAGTGGTAATGCAGCGGATTGCTAATCCGTCATCGGGTCAAACTGATGCCCGGGTTCAAGTCCCGGTCTCTCCGCCATAAAAAGACCAGCCTTAACGGGCTGGTTTTTTTCTATTTTCTTTCCATATTTTGTATAAGAAATATCCCATTAATGCATCACATATCAATATTAAGCTATTCGTAAGGGCTGTTTCCAAAATAGAAAAGTCTTGCATTGGCGGTGTCCATTCATTGTTAAATATATAGAATGAACACAAGAAATTGTAAACAAAGTGAACAGCTATAGAATATCTTAACTTACCCGTTACAATGTAAAGCAATCCATAAGAAACACCGCCAACAAATGCCATTACAGATTGAAGACTGGCAAGAAGCATGTTTGAATCAATAGTGGAATGATTTGTCATATGCATTATTCCAAAAATAAACCCACCAAGCACAACAAGCGGAATAGTTAGGTGTTGTTTATTGTATTTAAGGATAAAGAAATAATATGGAATACCAATTAACAAACCTCTGTCTAATACTTCTTCAAGGGCTGCTGCACTTGCGCCTATGTTAAAGGCTCTGTATAAGTTTTCTGCAAGGTATATTGTGCGATTATTTTCAAAAACAATTTCAATAAAAACTCCAACTAGCATTATGATAAAAGGGGCGACAACACCCAACAGCATAATTTTATACGGCGGTTTTTCAACAACAGGTTCCCATTTGAACTTAGTTAACTTTGCCCAAATCCACCAAGCTATTGGAAATATTATCATCATAATAGAAGTATCTATGGTGTTTGAATCGTCTATTTCTGGGCGATTGTGCAGTCCAAAATGATTACCTTCATTTAAAATAATTTTTTTAATATTTGGAAATGCTTCATATCCATAAGATTGAATATAATTTGCAAATACATAAAGCAACCCAATAGATATCAACAGGTAAAGCACAATACTTAATATCATCTTTGTGATATTTATTGATACGCCCAATATATTATTTAAAGTATTAGAAATATTAGTCATTTAATTGTTTTCTTTTCCATATTTT
>JBMZFW010000068.1:0-4058 GCA_049615605.1 Alphaproteobacteria bacterium
GACTTTCCTCATTCAACGGCGTTTCCACCATAAGAACGCGATTGTACCGCTACCTAAAATGTTATATATTATAAATATAATAAAAATGCAAGGGATTAAGATAAATGACAAAAGGTATAGTTTATATAATACAAAACCCAGAATACCCACACTTGATTAAAATTGGAATGACAAGTAATTTACAAAAAAGGCTTAGCAATTTTAATAGAAAAACCCAAACGCCAGTACCTTTTGAATGTTTGAAAGCATCAGAAGTGGAAAATATGAAACAAACAGAAAGAGAAATGCATATAAAATTTAACGAATACAGAAATAAAAATAATAAAGAATTTTTTAGAGTGGAGTGCCTTGAATTAGCAATAGAAATGTTAAATAAATTTGAAATAAAAGATGTGACAGATACTGCAAAGCAAAAAGTAAAAAAACATAAGGATAAAATATATAATGAATCAGGACGATTTAAATTATCAGACCATAATGGAAAACCTTTCCCTAAAAATAGTAAAATGGAAAAAATAACTTTTGATGGGGGAGTTGTTAATGGTCATAATTGGAAGTGTGCTGTAATATCTATTTTAGAGTTTTATTATAAATTAGATTCAGATAAATTTGACGATTATGTTAAGCAATCAATAGGGTTAGATAATTATATATCAGCTGATAAAAATATACTTATTAAGAATAGAATAGATAAAGATAAAAAAAGAAATTCTCCAGTTCAAATAAGTTCATCAAAATGGTATTTTGAAAAAATTAAAAAATCCCCAGATTCTTTTAAATTTTTTATAAGTAATAAAGAAACATCAATATTTTCATATTTTGATTGTTATGACAATGTAGAAATTGAATTTAATAAAACCTAATATTAATTTTAACTAGTACAGAATTAATATTTTATTCGTCAGTCATTTTTAATGCGTCTAGGAACACCGACTGCGGAATATCAACATTAGCAAATTGACGCATACGTTTTTTACCTTCTTTTTGTTTATCTAGAAGTTTACGCTTACGACTTACATCACCGCCATAACATTTTGCGGTTACATCTTTACGCATTGCCGCGATTGTTTCACGGGCAATAATTTTACCACCGATTGCCGCTTGGATTGGAATTTTAAACAGGTGTCTTGGGATTAAATCTTTTAATCGTTCACACATACGACGACCACGGTATTCCGCTTGGCTTTCGTGGGTAATCATTGATAAACTGTCCACGCTTTCGCCGTTAATAAGAATTTGTACTCTTACAAGTTTGCCTTCTTCATAACCTGTTTGTTCATAATCAAATGACGCATAACCTTTGGTAACCGATTTTAATTTATCATAGAAATCAAATACAACTTCGTTAAGTGGTAATGAATAAACCGCCATTGCCCTTTGACCAACATAAGTTAAATCAATTTGACGACCGCGTTTTTCCGTACACAATGTTAACACCGCACCAAGATATTCATCAGGTACCATAATTGTTGCCTTAATCCACGGTTCTTCAATCTTATTAATTGTTGTCACATCTGGAAAATCAACAGGGTTGTGAATTTCCATATTTGTTCCATTTGTTAATTCAAATTTATAAACAACACTTGGTGCTGTTGTGATTAAATCCAAATCAAATTCACGACTTAAGCGTTCTTGGATAATTTCCAAGTGAAGCATACCAAGGAAACCACAACGGAAACCAAGCCCTAGTGCTGTTGAGCCTTCTTGTTCAAAGTGGAATGATGAATCATTTAAGGCTAGCTTTTCAAGGCTATCGCGTAATAATTCAAATTGCCCTTGGTCGGTTGGGAATAAACCACAGAATACAACAGGGATACTTGGTTGGAAACCATCAAGCATTTCTGTACAAGGTTTTCTATCCAATGTAATTGTATCACCAACATTACAATCTTTTACCGACTTGATTGATGCAGTTAAAAATCCAATTTCACCCGCGCCAAGTTCATTAACCATTACACCCTTTGGTGTCATAATGCCCACACGGTCAACTGGATATGTTGCACCCGTTGACATCATACGAATTTTATCACCTTTTTTAAGTGTGCCGTTTTTAATGCGAACTAAAATTACAACACCAAGATATGCGTCATACCAGCTGTCCACAAGTAATGCTTGTAAATCCGCGTCTTTTTCACCTGTTGGGGCTGGCAATTCGTTAACGATTGCTTCTAGCGTGTCTTCAATACCGATACCAGTTTTTGCAGAAATTGCAATGGCGTTATCCGTTGGGATACCAATTACATCTTCAATCTGTTGTGAAACTTTTTCTGGTTCTGCCGCTGGTAAATCAATTTTGTTTAGTACAGGGAATAAATCAAGGTTTGCATCAATAGCAAGATAAACATTGGCAAGTGTTTGTGCTTCTACACCCTGTGAAGCATCAACAACAAGTAAAGCCCCTTCACAAGCAGACAGTGAACGCGATACTTCATAAGAAAAGTCCACGTGTCCCGGTGTATCAATTAAGTTAAGTGTGTATTCTTTACCGTCTTTTGCTTTGTATAATAAACGGCAAGTTTGTGCTTTAATCGTAATACCGCGTTCGCGTTCCAAATCCATACTATCCAGAACTTGACCTTGCATTTCACGGTCAGTTAACCCGCCACAAGTTTGAATTAACCTGTCGGCAAGGGTTGATTTGCCGTGGTCAATGTGGGCAACGATTGAAAAGTTACGAATATGCGATAAATCACTCATTTAAAATTACCTATTAATATTTTAATATTTTTCCATATATGTACTGTTATTTTGGCTTTTTATCAAGTAATAATTCAAGGCTTACATCAAGATTTTTTGCACTGTGTGTTAACCAACCCATTGATATAATATCAACACCTGTTTTACAGTAATCTTCCAAGTTGTTTAAATTGATATTTCCCGATGCTTCCAATTTGGTTTCGTTGTTGTTTAATTCAACACATTGTTTTACTTTATCTGGTGTCATATTATCAAGTAATATTACATCTGGTTTTACTTGTAATACATCTTTGAATTGGTCAATTGTATCAACTTCCACTTCAATTTTTGTATCTGGTTGCATTTGTTGAACAAGTTTTGTTGCTTTAACAATATCAGGTTCAGCAACAAGATGATTGTCTTTAATCATTACGGCGTCATATAAACCAAAACGGTGCGTATCACCACCTGCGGATTTAACCGCATATTTTTCAGCATCCCTTAACCCCGGTGTGGTTTTACGAGTACAGGCAATGATTGTTTCATAAGGCTTGGCAATATCAACGGCTTGTTTTGTTGTTGTTGCAATGCCTGATAAGTGTCCAAGAAAATTTAAGACAGTTCGTTCCGCAGTTAAAATATTTCGTGTTGAGCCAGCCATTGATAAAACTTTGTCACCTTTAACAACTTTGTCACCATCATTTTTTTGGATTGTGAATTCCAAGTCAAATTGTTTTAAAGTTTCAATGGCAAAATCAAGCCCCGCAATAATACCATTATCTTTTGCAATAATATTTGCACTTGATTTGTGTTCCGCGTTGATAAGGCTGTTTGCTGTAATGTCGCCAATGTCTTTTAAATCTTCCCAAAGGGCATTCTTTACTGTTTGTTTAATATCCATTTTATATTACCTGTTTTAATTCATTTTGAAATGTTTCAAGTGTCATTGCTTGTCTTGGCAAGTGTTTGGTTTCTTTGTAATCGCTGCGATAATGTGAACCAATGCTTTCATTGCGTTTAAGGGCAAAAAGGTTTGCCATAAGGGACGCAACAACATTTGGTGTTTGTGGTAGGGCTGATAATGAATGTAGGGCATCTTTTAATATATCGTGGTTACGAATAATACCAAGTGAACGATTGTTGATATCACAAACAATTGATTTTGAACCATCTTGCTTTGCAATGATTTTATTTCTAACCGTGCCACCACGAATATTTGAAGTGCTTATTTTTTCCGCACAAGATTTCCCCATTGTTGATGCTTCAAGCAATGAATTTGATGCCAATCTGTTTGCCCCGTGAAGACCTGTTGATGATGCTTCGCCAATTACATAAAGCCCATCAACACAAGTTGCACCATTAACATCGGTTTTAATTCCGCC
>JBMZFW010000069.1:0-3420 GCA_049615605.1 Alphaproteobacteria bacterium
GGTAAATTGGAATCGGGTGAAAGCTTTGAAAATTGTGCCATTCGTGAATTAAACGAAGAACTTAATATTGAAATATTGGCGGGTGATTTGGAATTGTTTGAAATCGTTAACCATTGTTATGATGAATTTAATATTGAAATGAATGTTTATTGTTGTAATAATTGGAATAATGAAATTAAACCACAAGAAAATCAAAAATATAAATGGTTTTCACAAAATGAAATAGATTATAATGAAATATTACCAGCCGACATTGAACTGGTAAAAAAAGTATGGAAAAAAGTATGTTAAAAAAAATATTAATGATGTTAATGGTAATTACTGTATCTGCTTGTGGTGCGGTTCTTAAAAACCCACATGTTAATGACAAGGAATTCCAAAGGGAACTAGCAAATCAAAAAAAATTGCTTAAAGATTATCAAAATAAACACAAGCACAGCATACATAAAAAACAAATGCAACCAAATATTTATGCTTATGACAACTACTTTGGTACACAAATGGACAGAATGCTTGTTAATTCATCAGAATTTTGTAAAAACAAAATGTATACTGTTGGTATAAGGTTTACAGATTCAGAAAGCCATCAATATGATGTTTATGGACTTACACCTGGCTTCCCAGCACAAAAAGCGGGAATTCGTAAAGGTGATAAAATAATATCAATTAATGGCAGTGAACTTACAGCCAATGAAACTTTTGAAAAACTTTCAAAAAACAAAACAAATACAGTAACTTACTTAACTAAAAACCATAAGAAAAAGAAAGTAACATTAAACGGTTTAGTTACATGTCAAATGTTCTTGGTTACAAGTAATGAAAAAGTAATGAACGCAATGGCGGATGGTAATACAATTTATATGTTCCCAGAACTTTATAACTTCTTGGGTAAAAATGACTATATCAATACGGTAATTGCACACGAAATTGCCCATAATATTATGTCACACAGAGCACGTAAAAGTATGAATTCTAGCACTGGTCAATTGATTGGTCTTGGGGTAAATATTCTGTTAGGGGGCAATCAGCAAACCCAAAATGACATGATGCAAATTGGACATGACTTATCACAGGCAAACAGCCCAGAATTTGAAGCTGAAGCCGATTATATGGGCTTATATATAATGAAAAGGGCGGGTTATAACATTAATAATTCCCCTGATAACTGGCGTCGTATGACATTGGCGGAAAAATCTTCTGATGGGATTGGTGTTGATACAAGTCACCCATCAAATCCAAAACGCTTTGTTGCCATCAAAAAAGCAGTTAAGGAAATAAATAGAAAAGCCAAAAATGGTCAACCCCTAGTGCCAGATTTCCAAAAAGGAAGCTGGGCAGAGACTATGAACTGGGGCGAAATTAAAAATATGCAAAAACCATTATACTAAAAAAAACATAGGCGCCCAATTAATAAATTAAAAGGACGCCTATTAGTATTTAATGTTTTTACCGACTATTATGAAACAGTCGATTCTTATATACTATAATATTTCCCATATAAAAAACAATACTTATTTACATAAAAATTATTAAAAAAAGTTGTTTTATTTGTTGTTTTTTTATTATTTATAATTGACAATACTCTAAGTATTTAATGTTAGGGAGAATTTATTATGGATAATAAATACAAAAAGAACAGGTATGTCAAAGATCCAACACAGGATTTCAAAAGATACGAAGAATTAAATGTTGCCAAGCAACATATTATACAAGAATATTCACCGCTTATGATTGCAATATTATTCTTAATATTGGTGGGTATTACAACTTTCATTTTTGTTGGTGTTAGCGATAATGTGGCATTTTATGTCCTTGCGTCAATTGTATGTGGGTATATGGCACTTAATATTGGTGCAAATGATGTTGCCAATAATGTGGGACCTGCGGTTGGTTCAAAATCCATTACTATGTTGGGTGCGGTTGGTTTGGCGGCTGTATTTGAAGTTCTGGGTGCGTTTATTGCTGGTGGTGATGTAACAAGCACCATTGCCAAAGGTATCATTACCGTTGATGACAATATGCCAGTTTCTGTATTTATTACCGCAATGTTTTCTGCATTATTATCCGCAGCCATATGGTTAAATATTGCAACCTTTGTTGGTGCACCTGTTTCAACGACCCATTCAATTGTTGGTGGTGTTGTTGGTGGCGGTGTTGCCGCAGTCGGGTTTGGCGTTGTTAATTGGGCAAAGATGAGCTCAATTGCCGCATCTTGGGTAATTTCACCGGTTGTATCGGCATTTGTTGCTGCATTCTTTTACTTTTACCTTCGTCGTTTAGTCCTTAAAAGACAAGACAAGATTTCCGCAGCCACAACTTGGGTACCAGTTTATGTTGCCCTTATGTCATCTGGTTTCACAATGTATCTTATGGTTAAAGGTTTAAAGAAGATTATTAAATTTGATAGCTCTATGATTTTAATTGTTGGTGCGATTATGTTTGTTGCCACAATTTATATTACACGCCCGCTTGTAAGAATGGCGTCTAGGAAAATGGAAAACAACGCATTAAGCGTATCAAAGTTATTCCAAATACCATTAATTATTTCCGCTGCATTATTATCATTTGCCCACGGTGCAAACGATGTGGCAAATGCAATTGGTCCATTATCGGCAATTGTTGGGGTAATGGAAAATGCTTCAATTTCAGCCAAGACAACAATACCATTTTGGGTAATGGGAATTGGTGCACTTGGTATTTCCGTTGGCTTATTGTTATTTGGTCCAAAACTTATTCGTGAGGTTGGGGAAAACATTACAAGACTTGACCGTGTAAGGGCAAGCTGTGTTGCGTTGTCGTCTGCATTAACGGTTTTAATTGCATCTTGGTTGGGTCTGCCTGTTTCATCAACACACATTGCCGTTGGCGGTGTATTTGGTGTGGGGCTGTACCGTGAATTAATTGATTACCGCAAACGCAAAAATAATCAATGCCCGTCATCAACCGAAACAATCATTGCGCGTAAATTGGTTCGTCGTCGTGCCTTAATCGGTATTTCCCTTGCGTGGGTTATTACGGTTCCTGCTTCGGCGGTGCTATCGGCGGGGCTTTACATCATCTTAAACAATGTTGGCTTTACTGACTTGTTTTAATTGACTATTATTTGCGAAAGGGATGGCTCAATGACTACTTGTCGTAGTCGCCATTCCTTTCTTAATACTAGCCTAATTAAAACAAGTCATAATATTATGTAGTCGTCGCATTGGCTTTCTTGATTCTTACCTTATTAAAATAAATCTTATATAATAGTCGCCATTTTCTTGACAACAAGACCACAAAATGGTCGCAGGTGCGGACAAGCCTAAGGTGAAGTTCATACTATCAGTTTAAAATTATTTATGGGTTTTGCTTATCCACAACTTTTTGGATAAATCCCTTGTTGTGGATTATTCTTTACCATATTCAAGGGTATAAATTGTA
>JBMZFW010000070.1:0-3218 GCA_049615605.1 Alphaproteobacteria bacterium
AACGATTACCTTCGGCAAAGAAATCACAAAAATACAAAGTTGATGTTGATATTAAAAATATTAAAACCTTTGATGGTAATTTAGGTTCACGCCTTTGGGGAAGCATTCACAGTAATGGTAAAAAATATGATTTAATTTCAATGCGATTAACTATGGTGCGACCATCTGCACGAACATTCCTTTACTATAATAAGAAAAAATTAAGATTTTACAGTGAAGATATTTCTTCTGCATACAGTATGTTATCAGGCACCAACCCAACAAAGGGTGGTCGTATTGGTATGGTCGGCGACGTTGATGAAAAAGGAATAATTAAGGGCAATGTAAGTTTGACTGATATTAATGTACTTGATGTTCCAGAATCAACTAGGTTATTAAAATTATTCTCAGTCGTTGGGATATTTGACGCATTGCAAAGTAAGACACTTGAATTCAAAAGTATTCGCGGTAAATTCAGCCTTAAAGACGGTGTTTATTCAACGGAAAATATTTCCGCACTGGGTAAAACAATCGCCGTATCAGCAAAAGGTAATATAAACATTAATGATAGCACGCTTGATTTAAAGGGAATGATTTTACCAAGTTATAAATTGGGTTCGGTAATAAAAGATATTCCAATCATTGGACAAATCATATCGGGTGCGGACGGACAAGGTCCAATCACACAAAAGTATACAGCAAAAGGTACTTTTGAAGATTATGAAGTAAAGGTTGATTCAACTGGTCTGTTTACACTTGGCATATTAAGAAATGTGTTTGATGTATTTACTTCGTCGGATGAAGTGCCAGTTATCTTTGACGATGAACAATCATCAAATGAAAACCAAGAAGATTAAGATTTAGGTTTAAACAAAACACCACCAACTGTTGGTGCATTTACCCCAGTTGTGCTTGGGAATGAATTGGGTAAATTATTTAAATGTCTTACCCCTAAAAACGCAAATCCACCTGCCTCAATATAATCGTGGTTTAAACCAATTGATTGCGTTGTAATTAATTCCACATTTGTTATTTCACGCAACCTGTTAAGCATATAATCATTGTTGGCACCGCCACCACATACAATTATTTTATTAATATCTTTGTTCGTTTGATTAATTGCCATTGCAATTGATTGTACGGAAAATTCCACTAGCGTTGCCAATGTATCATTATCATTTAAATCAGCCCAAGGTGCTTGTTTGAAATCAATTTTAAATTCATCTCTGTCCAATGATTTTGGAAATGGTTTTTCAAAATATGGGTGCGATAATAATTTATTTAATAATTCTTTATTAATATTGCCCGACTTTGCAAGTTCGCCATTTTTATCATAGGGGATATTTAAAATACCTTGGCAATAATCGTCCAATAAACAGTTGGCAGTTCCCGTATCAAAGGCAATTAATTCATCGCCCGTACATACGGTAATATTTGCAATGCCCCCAAGGTTTAAAAAGCATACATTGTCAAGTTTCTGTGATTTGGCAATGGCACTATGGTAAATTGGAATAAGTGGCGCCCCATTACCACCATTCATTACATCGGCGGTTCTGAAATCCGCAACCACAGGGATATTAAATTTATTGGCAATTATTTGTGCATCGCCAATTTGTGTTGTGATTTTATTTTGTGGGTCGTGGAAAGTTGTCTGTCCGTGAAAACCAATTATATCAATTTTGATATTATCATCGTTTAAAAACTTTTCAATTAAATCACAATGTGTGTTTGTAATTATATCCGTTGCCTGTTTTAAAATATCAGTGTCTGGATTTTTGCCATAGGCGGATTTGATAATTTCTTTTTCTGTATCGGTATAGCTGTATGACATATTAACAAGATTTTCTTTTATGCAAATTCCATCAGTTGTGATAACGGACAAATCAATCCCATCGCAAGATGTTCCCGACATAAGCCCCAAAGAATTGATAAAATCAGTCATTTTTAATTGTACTTTACTTGTTTATATGTTAATTATTTTATCTAAAATTAAAGCATAAAGGAAACTTAACAATGGTGCAATCTTTATTCATCAAAACATTACAAGAACGCGGGTTTATACATCAGTGTACTGATATGGAAGAACTAGATAAACAAATGAATTCTTCTGTTGTGCCTGCATATATTGGTTTTGATGCAACGGCGGATTCATTGCATGTTGGTTCATTGCTTCCAATTATGATGTTAAGGCACTTGCAAAAATCTGGACATAAACCGATTGTATTAATGGGTGGCGGTACAACAAAAGTTGGCGACCCATCGGGTAAAGATGAATCAAGAAAAATGTTAACGGATGCGGATATCCAAAGCAATATGGATGGCATCAAAAAAATCTTTGAACAATTTTTAACATTTGGCGACGGTGAAACGGACGCGATAATGGTTAATAATGACGACTGGTTATGTGATATTAATTACATTGAATTCCTGCGTGATTATGGCAAGCACTTTTCTGTAAACAGAATGTTATCATTTGATTCAGTAAAATTAAGATTGGAAAGGGAACAACCATTATCGTTTCTTGAATTTAACTATATGTTATTACAAGCATACGACTTTATGGAATTAAACCGTAAAATGAATGTTGGTTTACAAATGGGCGGTTCTGACCAATGGGGTAATATTGTAAATGGTGTTGAACTTACCCGTCGTGTATCGGGCGAACAAGTGTTTGGCTTAACAGTGCCATTGCTTACAACTTCATCAGGTGCAAAAATGGGTAAAACAGCAGACGGTGCGGTTTGGTTAAATAAAGAACGCTTATCTGATTTTGATTACTGGCAATTCTGGCGTAATACAGAAGACGCCGATGTTGGTAAGTTCTTAAAACTGTTTACAGAATTATCACTTGAAGAAATTGCAAAATTGGAATCCCTTGAAGGTGCGGAAATCAACGAAGCTAAAAAGATACTAGCCAACGAAGTGACAAGAATTTGTCGCGGTGAAGAAGCCGCAATTTCAGCACAAAAAACAGCGGAAGAAACATTTGTTTCTGGTGGCTTGGGCGAAGACTTACCAACGATTGAAAAATCAACTTCTGATTTAGACGGTGGTCTTGGTTTATTATCTGTATTGACGGAATTTGGTTTTACACAATCAAATGGTGATGCACGCCGTCAAGTCCAAGGCGGTGCGGTAAAAGTAAACGATGAAAAAATTGACGATGTTAATTATTCGTTAAGCCAAGATGATATTACAGATGGTGTAATTAAAATTGCACTAGGTAAGAAAAAAATCGG
>JBMZFW010000071.1:0-3100 GCA_049615605.1 Alphaproteobacteria bacterium
AAACAAATGCGGGTAAAAATAAAAAGATTTATATTATTGATACAGGTTTAATGATATCGTATGGACCACGAACTGTTGATGCGACAAAAGAATTAGCCAAGATATTTTACCCAGAATTATTTAAATAATTTATTTTTGTTATAAAATATATTATATTGCGACTATGGATAAAATTAAATACATACTTGCAATGGATACAACGGGTGGTTCTGCATCGGTTTGTGTATATGATTGTGAAAATGAAAAGTCATTGGCTGATACTTATGAAGACATACCATTTTCACAAGGTGAAGTTATAATTCCAATGATTGATAACGCCCTTAGACAAAGTGGTATTAACAAATCAGATATTGATGCAATTGGTGTTTGTAAAGGACCGGGTTTCTTTACAGGTATGCGAATATGCTTATCAACGGCAAATGCACTTGCCCTTGGGCTTAATAAGCCATTATATGCAGTTGATTCATTATCAGCCATTGCCTTTGAATTAAACCAAGATAAAATAACTGTATTACAAGAAACAAAACGCAGTGATTTATATGTTGCCACATTTGATGGTGGTAAAATGCTTGGCGATATTACAGCAACGGAAATTAATGATATAAAAATTGGCGATGAAGTTTTAACAGGTTCTGGTTTAAATCGTTATTTGGAAACAAATGAAGTTGGTAATAAAACCATTGCTAAGGATTTTCCAACAAGCGTGGCTGTTGCAGGGTTAATATCATATAATATTAAAAACAATATTGATTGCACGGACACAACGGCACTTTATCTGCGACCTGCGGATGTAAGTATGCCAAAGAATAAAAAATAATATGACAACACCTGCAATAAAATCAATTTATGAAATATTCAAATCTGCATTTGGTGATAAAATGTGGGGTGAAGACACATTCCGCAAAGTATTTGATGACAGTAAATGTGTTTTAATTGATGATGGGGCGTTATTATACCGTGAAGTCTTGGGTGAAATTGAAATATTAAATATTGCGGTAAAACCAACATCACAAAAACAAGGCATTGGTTCAAAATTAATTACACAAATGTTTAATGAAAATAAAAACATTGATAATTATTTTTTAGAAGTTGCAATTGATAATAACCCAGCAATTAATTTATATAAGAAAAATGGTTTTGAAGTTGTTGGAACACGTGAAAAATATTACAACAATAAAACAGACGCATATACAATGCGTTTTAAACCTTAAAGAAAATCCCAATCAATTGGTTTGTCTAAATAATCATTGGCTTTTGAAAAATGTTTACAGCCAAACCAACCGCCACCATTTGCACCAAGCGGGCTTGGGTGTGTTGCGGTTAAGACAAGGTGTTTGTCTGTATTAATTAATTCCGCCTTTTTCTTGGCGTGACCACCCCATAACATAAATACAACACCGTTTAATTCATTATTAATGTGGTTAATTACACAATCGGTAAAGTTTTCCCAACCTTGTTTTTGATGGCTTCCTGCAATGTGTGGGTGAACTGTTAAAACCGTGTTTAATAATAACACGCCTTGGGTTGCCCAATTTGTTAAATCGCCTTTATCAGGCATTAATATTCCCAAGTCTGTTTCAATTTCACGGAATATGTTTTTTAAACTTGGCGGGCTTTTCATACTGTTAGGTACAGAAAAAGATAACCCCATTGCTTGCCCCACATCGTGATATGGGTCTTGTCCCAAGATAACAACTTTTACATTTTCAGGTGGTGTTAATTCAAATGCATTAAATACCAATTCATTATTTGGAAAAACTTCTTTTTGTTCGTTTAAAAAGTTCTGTAAATCAGAAAAATAATCTTTTGTTTTTTCTGTTTTCAGTAATTCATTCCAAGAATTATTTATGTTTGGTAATTTATACATTATTTCTTTCTTGTGTTTGGGGTGTATCTGCCTTCTTTGTGATTTATCATTAAAATAAAACTTACAATGAAAAGGGAAATCGCTGAATAAATAACAGTTTCAATATCAAATAAGAAAAATGCAGTTGTCATAAGAACAACATCAACAGATAATGAAACCTTCCCCGCGGAAATATTAAAATTGTCTTGTAAGAAAAGTGCTAGCACCCCAAGACCACCCATTGATGAACGATGGCGGAATAAAATTATTAACGAAACCCCAATAAAAGTACCGCTTATTAACGAAGCAAATAATTTATTGTTTATTGTTAAGCTTAATACTAAATCATAATGGTCAACAAAATATGAAACCAGCAATACAGATAACAATGTAAACATTGTAAACCTTAAACCCATACGAACAAATGACAGAATAAAGAATGGGGCATTGGTTATAATAAACCACGCACCGAAGCTAAGGTCTGTAATATATGCAAGAATTAATGCCAAACCAGATGTACCACCGGCAACTAAGCCAGATTCTTTAAAAAATACAATGCCAACAGAAAACATTACCACGGCTAGTAATATTGAAAAGCAGTCTTCAAATATGCTGTGTCCTGATTTAACGATTGTTTTTACCATTGTTTTTCCTTGTTAAATAACATTGATTAATATAAGTTATTATATAGATTATTTTAAGTTATAAATCAATGGAAATACAATGAACAAAAAGATAGTTGTCGGTATGTCTGGTGCATCTGGTGCGGGTTTAGCAATCACTTGTTTAAAAATATTAAAACAAATGAATGTGGAAACGCATTTGGTTATTACAAAGCCTGCGGAAATGACGGTTGTTGCCGAAACCGATTACAGTATAAGCGATGTTAAGAAACTTGCCGATAATGTATATAACAATGCAGATGTTGGTGCATTGTGTGCATCGGGTACATTTAAAAATGATGGTATGATTGTAATTCCGTGTTCTATGAAAACATTGGGCGAAGTTGCAAACGGTATGTGTGGTAATTTATTAACAAGAACCGCCGATGTGATTTTAAAAGAACGCCGTAAATTGGTAATGGTAACCCGTGAAGCACCGCTTAACCTTTCACATATTCGCAATATGGAAACAATTACATTAATGGGTGGGGTAATTGTCCCACCAGTACCAGCATTTTATACAAAACCCGAAACAGTTGATGATATTATTTATCAAATAACTGCACGAAGTATTGAAGCCCTTGATTTAGGC
>JBMZFW010000072.1:0-2901 GCA_049615605.1 Alphaproteobacteria bacterium
GGTTAATCGCATTTAAAGACGGGGTTAAATGGGTTGTATTGGGTGCATTATTTATTGCACTGCCACATATTACAGGTACCCCGCAACCAAATGCTTATATTGGTAAAGTCCCACCGGAAATGTCGGCACACTTTGTAAGCGTATCAATGGGCATATCAATGGTAATGTGGACAACACTTGGCGCATTACTTGCGGTGTTTTATAAAAAATAATTACCGATGTAAAACGATTAAAAGCCCTTAATTTTTTAAGGGCTTTTTTTATACCTTTTTCACAGGTTTTATGGTATAAAAATAATTCAAACACAAAAAAATGGAATAAAAATAAAGATGGCTGTTGATTCAAGGTTTATTGAAGATTTAAAATCCCGCCTTACATTATCAAACATTATTGGGCGCAAGGTTAAGCTTACCCGTAAAGGTAATCGCCACCTTGGCTTATGCCCGTTTCACGGGGAAAAAACACCATCATTTAATGTTACCGATGACAAAGAATTCTTTCACTGTTTCGGTTGTGGTGAACACGGTGATGCAATCAGCTTTGTTCAAAAAACCGAAGGTGTAACATTTATGGAAGCGGTTTCAATTCTTGCCAATGAAGCGGGAATGAAAATGCCAGTCCTTACACAAGAAGAAGTCCAAAAACAAGAAACAAGGGCAAGCCTGTACGAAGTTGCCGAAAGTGCGTGCCAGTACTTCCAAAAAGAACTTGTTTCAAACAGCGGTAAACAAGCATACGAATATGTTCAACAGCGAAAGATGACTCAAGAAACCCTTATGGAATTCCGTATTGGTTATGCGGATAATGGTACGGGCATCATTGAACATTTAAAGTCTTGCGGTTTTGACGAACAATCAATTATTGATGTTGGTTTGGCAAATCGTGGCAACAATGGAATGTATGCATTTTTCCGTGACAGGTTGATGTTTCCAATTACCGATATCAGGGGCAGGGTAATTGCCTTTGGTGGTCGCTTTATGGGGGACGCAAAAGAAAAGGGTGTAGGTAAATATATCAATTCACCAGAAACCCCATTATTTGACAAAAGCCGTGTAATTTACAATTTAAAAAATGCCCGTAAAAGTTCTTATGATATGGGTAAAATTATCGTTTGTGAAGGTTATATGGATGTAATTGCCCTGCACCAAGCGGGTTTTCCATACGGGGTTGCCCCAATGGGTACAGCATTAACCGAAGAACACATTATGCAAGGTTGGAAATCGGTTGATGTGCCAATCCTTTGCTTTGATGGGGACGAAGCGGGACAAAAAGCAGCCCAAAGGTCGGTGGAAAGAATTTGCCCAATTTTAACGGCGGGTAAATCGGTAAAAATCGCCTTTATGCCAGATGGTCTTGACCCGGATGATGTGATTAAACAACAAGGTGTTGACCGAATGGCGGGTATTCTTGATGACGCCAAACCGTTGGTTGATTATTTGTGGGAAACAGCGGTTGCAAACAATCCAGCCAGCACACCAGAAGAACTTGCCAAACTGGAAAAACATTTAAAAGACATTGCTTTTTCAATTGGCGATAAAAATGTATCAAGCAATTATTTATCCGCATTTAATGATTTAATCTTTAATAACTTTAAACGAAAAACTGGTAAATCTTCTTCAGGCAGGAAATCAAAGTATGTAAAACCACTTGGTGCGTCGGCTATGAAAAAGGTTAATATGCCAAAATCCCAACAAAAGATTGTTCTTGCAGGATTGTTAAATCACCCGAATGTATTTTTTGATGTGGAAGAAATAATTATTGATTTCTTTGATGAACAATATTCAAAACTGTTTAATTCACTGTGTTCACAGTTATTAGGTGAAGAAATTAACAGCGAAAATCTGATTGCTAATCTTAAAGTTGGTGGTTATGAAAAAGAATTATCAGATATCTTAAATAATTCCACTTATATGCTTGCTAAAAATGTTGCCCCAAGTGGTGATTTTGCTGAATGTAAAAAGATAATTATCCATATAATTGATGTGGTAAATAAAAAGGCGGAACAACAAGTTTACAAAGAAAATATTAAACAAGCATTGCTTAATGATGAAGAAGACGCAAATCAAATAACAACAGAAGCAAAATTGTCATCAGAAAGCATATACAAAGATGTTATTCCAACTGAATAAAAACGCTTGATTTAATAGTCATAAAAGTGTATAAATTCACAGTTAAAAACACTCATATTTAAAGGTCATGCCCGTGGTTGAAGAAAAAGAAACTAATGAAACAGAAGAAACTAATGCATTCGGCGAAAAAAATGCAGAAGTAAAACAACTTATTGCCAAAGGTAATGAGTCTGGTTTCGTTACAATGGATGAAATCAAAAAAGCCATTGGTGAAAAGGAAGTTTCTTCTGAGGTACTAGAAGACATTATGACCGTATTCAGCGAACTTGGTATTACAATCCAAGAAAAATCAGATGAAGCCGATGACGAACAATCTGAAGACGCAAAAGATGACGACATCGGTGGTAACCTTGCAACAACTGAATCAAAATCTTATGAAGATCCAGTTCGTATGTACTTGCGTGATATGGGGTCGGTTGAATTACTTTCACGCGAAGGTGAAGTTGCAATTGCAAAACGAATTGAAGCGGGTAAAAACAAAATGATTGATGCCCTGTGTGAAAGCCCGATGACAATGAAGGCGATTACCGAATGGCACGACCAACTTGAAAACGAAACAATTTTACTTCGTGAAATCATTGACCTTGAAACGATGAGCGGTGAAGAACCTGAATACCTACCAGAAGACGATGACGCTGAAGACGGTGAAGTTGATGTGAACGGTGAAAACAACAATGACGACGACGATGTTGAAGTTGAAGAAATGGCTTCACCAACGAAACAACTGGTAAAAGAAGAAAAAGAAGAAAAAGAAGAAGGCGAAGAAAACAGC
>JBMZFW010000073.1:0-2845 GCA_049615605.1 Alphaproteobacteria bacterium
AATATGGCGGGTCGCGGTACGGATATTAAATTGGGCGGTATTGATGCAACGGATAAACAACGCCAAGAAATTCTTGATTGTGGTGGTTTATATGTTCTGGGTACGGAACGCCATGAATCACGTCGTATTGATAATCAATTAAGGGGTCGTTCGGGTCGTCAAGGTGATGTGGGTGAAACGAAATTTTACTTATCACTAGAAGACGATTTAATGCGTATCTTTGGTTCGGACAGATTGGACGGATTACTTAAAAAACTTGGCATTGAAGAAGGTGAAGCAATCACTCACCCTTGGGTAAGCCGTGCATTGGTTAAAGCACAGCAAAAGGTTGAAGGTCATAACTTTGAAATTCGTAAACAGCTTATCAAATATGATGATGTGACAAACGAACAAAGAATTGCAATGTTTGATTTACGCAAAAAATATATGACGACTGATGACATATTCGCTGAATTTGATGAAATCAGATACAATGTTCTTGAAGATACGGTATCAAACTGTATTCCAGATAATGCAATGGCAAATAAATGGGATACGGAAAAATTAAAAATTGATAGCGCAAGGTTATTTGCCGTTGATGTTGATATTGACGCTTGGGTAAAAGAAGGCGGAATTGATGCACAAGAAGTATTCACAAGAATTAAAAACTTATCTGATGCAAGAATTACTGAATTAAGAAGCTTTGATGAAACAGCAATCAAAGATGCAACAGCAAGCATTATGATTCAAATTCTTGACAGTTGTTGGAAAGACCACTTATTACAAATGGATCACTTGCGTCAAGGTATCGGGCTTCGTGCTTATGGGCAAAAAGATCCATTAAATGAATACAAGAAAGATTCTTATGAAATGTATGAAGCATTCTTAAATTATTCATACAATTTAATGACACAATATATCAGCCACTTACAAATTGAAATGGCTGAACCTGAACAAACGGAATTACCAATGGAACAACCACGCACATTATCAGAAGATGAAATGAATGCAGTTGGTCGTAATCAACCTTGCCCTTGTGGAAGCGGTAAAAAATATAAACATTGCTGTGGCAAAAAATAATTAAAAAGGAAAAACAATGAAGAAAATATTATTAACACTTGTGACTGGATTAACTTTTACATCGGTAAATGCAGCGGGGATAACACTTAAAGCAACAGATAAACTTGGCGAAGTAAACGGTGAAACGTTTTATGTTTCTGATTGGAATGCTGAATTTATGATGCTTCCACAAAATGTTAAAAAACAGGGACAGGATAAATTATTTGTTCCGATTAGAAATTCTATCATTGAAAAAATGGCAATCAAAGACCAAGCTGAAAAAGCTGGTTTAAAAGATAGCATTGATTATAAATCAGCAATCAGAAAAGCTGAACGCGATATTTTAACACGCCTTTACTTTGATAAAAAAATGGGTAAGCCAATTACACAAGGCGATCTGAAAAAAGAATACAATAAACTTAAAAAAGATATGGCGAAAAACAAACAGGTTAAAGCAAGACATATCTTGGTAAAAACAAGAAATGATGCGGATAAAATCATCAAAGCTTTAAATGCGGGTAATGATTTTGCAAGCCTTGCTAAAACCCATTCAAAAGGTCCAACGGGTAAAAAGGGCGGTGACCTTGGTTGGGTAAGCCGTGGTCAAATGGTTCCAAGCTTTGACAAGGCATTATTTGAATTAAAAGACGGTGCGATTACAAAACGCCCTGTAAAAACTCAATTCGGATGGCATATTATTAAGCGTGAAAAATCGCGCTCACAAAAAGCTCCAACATTCAAAGAAGCAAAAGAATTTCTTGAAGGTCGCCTGCGTCAAGCCCGCGCACAAAAAGTAATTCAAGATGCAATCAGTAAAAGTAAAGTTACTGTATTTGATGAAAAAGGTAATCCAATTAAACAATAATGGATAAATAATTATGGCTGAATTAACGAAATCACCACTTGCCCCAACTGCATTCCCAACACTTTCCAATATTGACGGTGTGGAATTATTGGTTGCACCTGTTGGCTTTAAATATAAAGACAGGCTGGATTTCTTTGTTGCCAAAATTTGTGATGGTGCATCGGTTTCTGGTGCGTTTACAAAGTCATTAACCCGTTCATCGGCGGTTGATTATTCAAGGGCTGTAATTAAAAACGGTAATGTAAAAGCCATTGCTGTTAATTCGGGTAATTCAAATGCCTTTACGGGTGTTAAAGGCGAAAAAGCCAATGAAGTACTAGCAAATGAAACAAAACGATTAACTAGTGTTGATGGTGATGTTGTCACTTGTTCCACTGGGGTAATTGGCGAAGTGCTTGATACAACAAAGCTTGAATCTTTAAGCGAACTTAAAAGCGGTTCTTGGCTTGATTGTGCAACGGCAATTGGCACAACAGATACTTTTGAAAAAGGTGCGGGTAAGACTTGTAAAATTGGCGATAAGACGGTTAACATTTCGGGCATTGCCAAAGGTTCTGGTATGATTGCACCAGATATGGCAACGATGCTTGCTTATATCTTTACCGATGCGAATATTGAACAATCAAAGCTTGATGAATTAATTGTTAAAGTAACAAACAAATCATTTAACAGTATTACTGTTGATGGGGATACTTCCACATCGGACAGCGTGGTGTTGGTTGCAACTGGTAAAGCGGGCAATGATACAAATGACGATTTAACGGAATTTGAAACTGCACTAGGCGAAGTATTCATTGACCTTGCCCAACAAATTGTCAAAGACGGCGAAGGGGCAACAAAATTCATTACGGTAAATGTGACAGGTGCAAAAACTTCAAACTGTGCAAATCTTGTGGCAAATTCAATTGCCAATTCACCGCTTGTTAAAACGGCTATTGCGGG
>JBMZFW010000074.1:0-2462 GCA_049615605.1 Alphaproteobacteria bacterium
ATTTCAAAGGTTTTTTGTATTATTCACAAGACATAAGCCACACATCATAAATTGCGTGTTCAAGGCTGTTAATTGATGGGTTTGACGCGAACATCCAACCTTTGAATAATTCTTTGTAATCGTTCTCTAGCTCAACGATTGTGATGAATATCGCTGATTCAGGTGTGTCTTCTGGTGGGGTTTTTTCACATTTTTCAACCGTGATATCTAAATTATCAACCGCATACTTTTCCCCAACTTTCATTTTGTATTTTTGGGTAATTGCCGTAATTTTATCAAGCACAATTACATTTGCAAATTCCGTTGGAACGGCAAACGATTTTAATGGGAATAACAATATTAATAATAAAAATATTTTTTTCATTTATTTTTCAGTTGTTAAGAATATTAACTTACCTAACATTTGTTCAATACTTACCACATCTTTTGAATTTTCAGCAGTTGTATTATCACCAATTTTTTCCGAAGATACACCCGCTTGAACACGAACATATTTACCACCGATAAAACCATCACTTGCGATTTCAATAACGCTGTCGGCTGGCAATTCAACATCTTGTGAAATTTTCATTTCAATTTTTGCTTTGTATTCTTCGTTATCAAGACTTACTTTTACAACCTTGCCAACGGTAACACCCGCAATTCGTACATCAGCACCTTTTTGCAAACCGCCACTGTTGTTAAATAATGCATAAACATGATAACTTTTGTTGCTATCAGAAACCTTAAACCCTTGATAAAGTTTAGATCCAAATCCAATTGCAACAATTATTACCAATGCACCTAGCAGTGTCTCAAATATACTTCTGTTCATTTTATTTACCTTTTTCTGCCATCTTACCATCAAGATAGTCGTTTAATAAGCCTAAGAAATTAACTGAATTTTGCACAGATGCAAAACCTTGATTGTTTTTTAAATAATCTTCTTCAAAACCTGGTGAAATTGCCAGTGTTTTATTTGAAAAGAAATCAGGCGTTTCAACCATCAATGTTGAATCAACTGGAATCTTAACACTTTTTAATACACTGATTGAAACTTTCGCCATTCCATCAACAAGCTTCATTGTTTCCACATTGCCAATTTTAACACCGTGCATATATACATTTGTACCAATATTAACACCGTCAATATTTTCAAAAGTCGCATTGTATTTATTATGTTTATGGGTTGGTGTATCCATTGTGGCAAAATAGCCAACAACAGCAATCGCACAAATCGCTAAAAACCCAAGCATTGAATCATTTATATTTTTTAACATTTTTTCTTTTTTTAATAATTAATTATTGTTTTTATTATATGTAAAGGTCATCCTTTTTGCAAGTAGGATATAAAACCATTTTTATTTAA
This sequence comes from Alphaproteobacteria bacterium, assembly GCA_049615605.1. Lineage (GTDB taxonomy): Bacteria > Pseudomonadota > Alphaproteobacteria > JAQWUY01 > JAQWUY01 > JAQWUY01. The sequence continues at coordinate 1,349 of JBMZFW010000074.1, forward strand.
TAAGTTTAAAGAACAAATTAAATAGATTTTAATTAGGCTAGAATCAATCAAACCCAAAATAGGTTTTAGTTAAAAAAAATTTAAATGATTTTTAAACTGATAGTATCAAGTATTTATAAGCGACGGCTAGACATAGCTAGCCGAGCGAATAAATACGACGATAATAACAGGATTAAAAATTATTTAAACTCGCGTGAGCCGTGGGTTAAGTGCCCCCACAGATATGGTGCAAAACTTCTGCGGAAAATAATATTATAGCTGTCGGCACTTTCACGGTGCAGGTTAATTACGGCTTTTTCGTATCTTGTACCTGTGGCTGTGCCAATTTTAAATACATCTGGATCAAGGTCAATTATGCAACCTTTTTCAAGGACAGAACGAACTTTTTTACCTGAAATGTTTAATGACATATAATAATCACTTACATCAACAAGTGCAGAATGAATTCCTTTTAATGCTTTTTCAATATCGTTGAATACTTTTTCAGATTTAGAATAAGAACCTGTTAACACCCATTCGTTTGGCGATTGCCAGATAACTGTAATATCGCCTTTTGTCGTTGTTGTATTTGGATTTGTTGGTAATTTACCAATTACTTTTTCAATGGCTGTTACAAACTTTTTGTTGTTTGCTTCACCGCGTAAAGTGAAGTTGAAACGGTCAAGTTCTTTTAACTTAACATTTAAGCCTGTTGTACCTGCAAGCCCCTGTAATGGGCTGTATGAAACTGGACTAGACATTATTTACCTCCATCCTTAATAAACACGGTATCACCAACTGTTGCGCTGTGGACTTTACCATCCATTGTGGCAACATTTACTTTTTTACCTTTTAATTTAAATCCGTCTTTTACCATTGCAAGGGCAATTGAATGACCGCAATTTGGCGACATATAAGAAGAAGTCACATGACCCAACATTTTAACTGGTGGTTTTGCCGAAGTCCCTTCAATAATATGTGCACCTTCTGGTAATACAACATTTTTGTTATCAGTTATTAAGCCAACAAATTGTTTACGACCATCGCGTTTTGTGTCAATTCGTTCAAATGACCTTTTACCGATAAAGTCTTCTTTTTTCTTAGATACAATCCAATTCATACCCAAGTCCATTGG
>JBMZFW010000075.1:0-2356 GCA_049615605.1 Alphaproteobacteria bacterium
TTTATAAGTCAATAATCAAAAAAAGGGTTGACATTGGGTGTTAAAAACCTTATAAGTTTCCTACATATTTAAAAACAGATTTAGGAATTAAGACAATGAAAGTAGCAAGTTCTTTAAAAACATTAAAAAATCGTGACAAAGATTGTAAAGTTGTACGTCGTCGCGGTCGTGTATTCGTTATTAACAAGAAAAACCCTCGTTTTAAAGCTTGTCAGGGTTAATTCAAAGTTAATCACACACTAATTATAAAAAAAGCCAATCAAATGATTGGCTTTTTTTTGTGCTTAAATTTAATTATTATTTAAATTCAACGATTGCATCAATTTCAACAGCAACCCCAAATGGCAGGCTTCCCGCACCAACAGCAGCGCGTGAATGGGCACCAACATCTTTACCGAATGCTTCAACCATAAGGTCAGATGCACCGTTAATTACCTTTGGGTGGTCACCAAAATCAGGTGTTGCATTTACAAAACCGCCAAGACGAACAATTTTTGTTACACGGTCTAAATCACCGATTGCTGATTTTACTTGGGCAATAATGTTAATTGCACATACTTTTGCAACTTCAACCGCTTGGTCGGCTGTCATGTCATCGCCAACTTTTGCTTGGTGTTTGATTTCACCAGCAACCATTGGGATTTGACCTGCAACAAAGATTTGGTTGCCTGAAATAGTGTATGGTACGTAATTTGCCGCTGGTGCCGCTGCATCAGGCACTGTAATACCAATTGCTGATAATCTTTCTTCTACTTTGCTCATAGTCTTTTCCTTTCTTATTTAGACTCTCTGTGGAAAACATAAGTGTTTTCATTTGATTCATCAGCCATATATTTATAACCAGATGTATCAAAATTCTTTAAATCAGATGGCTTTTCAATTTTGTTTTGAATAATATACCTTGCCATCATACCCCTTGCACGTTTGGCAGAAAACGAAACAATTTTCGCTTTGCCGTCTTTTACTTCTTTGAAGACTGTATCAATGATTGGGGTTTTTAATGATTTTTTATCAATGGCACTGAAATATTCGTTGGAAGCGCAATTAACGATTGCCGATTGGTTTTCATTGTCCAATGCTTTGGCAATTTTATCGCCCCAGAAATCGTATAAATCTTCACCCTTTGGGTTGGCAAACTTTGTTCCCATTTCCAATCGGTATGCTTGCATTAAATCAAGCGGGCGAAGCACACCATATAAACCAGATAATATACGGAAATGATTTTGTGCGTATTCCAAGTCATTTTCAGATAACGACCCCGCATCAAGCCCCGTATAAGTATCACCATTAAATGCAAATACCGCTTGTTTTGCATTGCTTAAATCAAATGGTGTATTCCAGTCTTTAAATCTTTGTACATTAAGTTCCGCAAGTTTATCAGAAATCCCCATCATATTTTTTAAATCATTTGCTGTTTTGTTTTTTGCAATATCAACAAGTTCCTGTGATTGTTTTAAAAAATCACACTGTGAAAATGTGCTAAATTGGCTGTTATTTTCAAAATCTAGTTTTTTAGCAGGGGATACGACTACAAGCATAATTTTTCCTTAATTTTATTAATTTATTGTGATATAAATTATATACAAAAAATATATATTTATAAAGGAAAAAATCGTGAAAGTTTACGGCATTAAAAATTGTGATACGGTAAAGAAATGTTTGTCATTTTTGGAATTTAATAATGTTGATTATGACTTTATTGACTTAAAGAAAAGTGATTTAAATGAAGACGATATTAAGTCTTGGGAAAGTGTGCTTGGTTGGAATACACTTATTAATACAAAATCAACAACTTGGCGTTCATTATCACAAGATTTAAAAGATAATGCACAAAATGAATTTGTATCAATCATTACAGCTAATAAATCCATAATGAAACGCCCATTAATTGTATATGACAATGGTGATATAACGGTTGGATTTAATACAGATATACAGGAAAAGATTATAAATGGATAAGAAAATAGCCATTGATATTGCACAAACAAGCTTATTATATATCATTGAAAAAGAAGAAGAATTTTATAAATTCATAGATATAAGCGGTACAAATATTGACAATATCCGTGATAGTTTCATTGATGAATTGTTTTTGTGCAGTGTAATGGAATATATCCTTAATTGGGAACCATTATTGCTTAAAATATCAGCAGAAAAGAACATAGCAGGCGAAGATTTTCAAAGGGCTTTTATTTCACTTGGTGGAAAACCATTAAATTATTAAAAAAACACTTGAAAAGTATCAAAAAAAACCTTATAAAGCCTTAACGATATATTGTTGGGATGTGGCCAAGTGGTAAGGCATCGGTTTTTGGTATCGTGTATCGTAGGTTCGAATCCTACCATCCCAGCCAAT
>JBMZFW010000076.1:0-2339 GCA_049615605.1 Alphaproteobacteria bacterium
CAATCAAAACAAAAATAAACAAACACCGTAATTGTAATGATTTAAAATTGGCGGGACACAATGTGAAATTGGGTCTTGGCGGTATTCGTGAAATTGAATTTTACGCCCAATCACATCAATTAATATGGGGTGGTCGTATTAATGAACTTCGCCTTAAAGAAACATTAGCAACGCTAAATGAACTTGTAAATCAACAACAAATAACAAAAGATACAGCGGAAAAACTAACAAACAGTTATTTATATCTTCGCAATCTTGAACACCGATTGCAAATGGTTGCGGATAAACAAACACACACAATTCCAGAAACAGCCGAAGGAATAGAACAGATTGCTTATTTCACAGGATTTGAAACGGTAAAAGATTTTGAAAAAGAAACTTTAAACCATATGCAAAATGTGGCAGATATTTATACTTCGTTATTTAGTGAAAAAAATATATCGCAAAATAAAACAACGAATACAGTTGAAAACACATTCAAAGATATTGAAAAAATAAATTCCATTGTTGAAGATTGGCAAAGTGGAATATATCGTTGCACCCGTAGCGACAGGGCGAAACATTTATTAAATGACATAACGCCACAAATTCTAAATACTTTTTCAAAGCAATCAAATCCCGATGACAGCTTAATGTTATTTGATAATTTCTTGCAAAAGCTTCCCGCTGGTGTGCAATTATTTTCATTATTTAAATCAAATCCAAAGTTATTGGATACCATTGCAAAAATAATCAGTAATGCCCCAAGGTTAAGTCAAAAATTATTAAACAAAACTAGTTTACTGGACATTCTTTTGACTAAGCGATATTTAAAAGAAACCCCTAGTGAAGAAAAGCTACAAGAAATAATTGAAAATTATTTAAATGATTGTAATGACTTCCAAGATGTGATGGAAGCGGTACGGGAATTTTGTAATGAAATGTTTTTTGAGCAAGGGGTAAGGGTTCTTGAAAACCATGCTAAGCCAAGGGAAGTAATTTCAGGGCTATCAAGAATTGCCGATGTATCAATTAAAAACGTAATTCCAAATGTAATAAGGAATATGCAATATTCTTATGGTGATGTTGATGGTGCGGACTTTGCCATAATTGCCTTTGGCAAATTGGGAAGCAAAGAATTAATGCCACGTAGTGATTTGGATATGGTCTTTGTATGTGATTATGCCGATGGAAATGTGTCATCAAATGGCAAACGAAGCTTATCACAACAAGAATATTATACACGACTGTTCCAACGAATTATTAACAGCATTGAAACAAAAACCGCCAATTCAAATCTGTTTGAAGTTGATGTAAGGCTTCGCCCGAATGGTAAAAGCGGTTCATTGGCGCCAGACATTGATACATTTGAAAAATATTATACAGAATATAAAGCGTGGCGTTGGGAATTTATGGCATTAACAAATGCAAGGGTTATTTATTCAACATCAGACAAATTAACGCAAAAATTAGAAGGTGTAATTAAACATAATATTTCTAAGAAATTTAATAACGATGACCTTGATACGGCAATCATTGAAATGCGTCAAACAATGGAAAATGAATTTTATGACGGTGTTGCGTGGTATGTTAAACATCGCCCTGGTGGTATGGTTGATATTGAATTTATAATTCAAGGTTTAAAGTTAAAGAACGCACACAGCAATCCCGATATATTACAAATGGGCAATTTAAATTCATTATCCGCACTTTATAAAGCGGGTCTGTTGGAAACAGATGAATATGAAACATTATCAACTGCATTACAATTTTATTATGATATACAAGGTATAATACGCCTAACAACTGAATCAAGATTTACGGATAAAACCGCAACATCGGGGCAAATTGACGCATTGTTAAAAGTGACGGAATTTGATAACCTTGAAAAATTACAAAACGAAATTGAAACCATATCAAATAAAGTAAGAAATATTTTTAATAAAAAATTTAAAGGAAAATAAAATGACAAAAGCAAATGATTTACTTGGCAAAACTGCACCTGAATTTAGCGCCCCTGCCAATGCGGGAAAAACAATTTCATTAAGTGATTACCGCGGTAAAAAAGTAATCCTTTATTTTTATCCAAAAGATATGACACCAGGGTGTACAACACAAGCCAAAGACTTTACTTGCCTTAACAGTCAGTTTGCGGATAAGAACTGTGTAATCATTGGGGTAAGCAAAGACAGCCCCGAAAGACACGATAAATTTATCGCAAAACACAATATGCCGTATGATTTAATCAGTGATGACGAAGACGCAACCATCTGTAAACAATTCGGTGTATGGCAACCAAAGAAATTTATGGGCAAAGAATTTCTTGGCATCGTGCGTTCCACATTCATAATTGACGAAGA
>JBMZFW010000077.1:0-2278 GCA_049615605.1 Alphaproteobacteria bacterium
GAACTTGCCAAAGTAAATCCAAATGCGGAAATTGCAATCGGGCGTGAACTTACAAAAAAGTTTGAAGAATTTATAAGGGGTAATGCGGGTGTTATTGATATAAACGATATTCCAGAAAAAGGTGAATTTGTATTATTAATCAATGTTCCAAAAACGGAAATAAGCGAAAGCGATATTGATGCAATGATTAAAACCGCACTTGAAACAATGTCGGTAAAGGACGCATCCGTTGCCGTGTCATTGGAAACTGGATTGCCACGCAATAAAATATATGCAAAGGTCTTGGAAATTGCCAAAGGATAATTACCGTTATAAGGTTGGATTGCTTGCGGAAATTTATGCTTGTGTCTATTTAATGATACGGGGATACCGCATTGTAAAATGGCGTTATAAAATTCCCGTTGGGGAAATTGATATACTTGCGAAAAAAGGTGGAGTGTTTGTTGTGGTTGAAGTAAAATACAGAAACAATATGGAAACCGCACTTTATTCAATTACCCCAAATCAAAAAAGCAGACTTATCAATTCAGCAAAATGGGTAATGAAAAAATATAAAACGGAAAAAATCCGCTTTGATGCGGTGCTAGTAAGTGGCTTTAATATATCACATATTGAAAACGCTTGGACACAGTGATATATTGTTTTTAATAAACAAGGAATAAATAAATGACAAAAAAATGTGCCTTACAAATGGATCCAATTGAAACGATTAATGTAAATACTGATTCAAGCTTTATGCTTGGTCTGGAAGCATTAAACAGGGGGTATGAATTATACCACTATGGTGTTGATGATTTATATTATGAAGACGGCGAAGTATATGCATTCTTAAGAAAGTTAACTTTAAAACACGAAGTGGGCAATCATTTTGAATGGTTATCTGACAGGGTTAAAACAAAGTTAACTGATATGGATGTGATTTGGATTCGCCAAGACCCACCATTTGATATGGGTTATATTACCAATACGCATTTATTGGACTTGGTAAAAGATAAGGTAAAGGTTCTTAATGACCCAAGTGCAATAAGAAATGCCCCTGAAAAATTATTGGTGACATATTACCAAGATATATGTGCCCCAACTATGATTACACGAAATTCCGATGTGGTTAAGGAATTTAGGGCAAAGCACAAAAACATTATTATTAAGCCATTATACGGTAATGGCGGTGCGGGTGTGTTTCATGTGAAACCAGATGATGAAAACCTTTCTTCATTATTGGAAATGTTTTTTGAAAAGAATCGTGAACCAATTATTGTGCAAAAATACTTGCCAGAAATCCGTGAGGGCGATAAACGAATTATCCTTGTTGATGGTGAACCAAAGGCTTGTATTAACAGAATTCCCGCTGATGGTGAAGCACGTGCCAACTTACACGTTGGTGGCAGGTATGTAAAAGTTGAATTAACGGATGCGGATAAAAAAATATGTGAACGAATTGCCCCGTATTTAAGGGAAAACAATTTGTTGTTTGTTGGTATTGATGTTATTGGTGATTACTTAACAGAAATTAATGTGACAAGCCCAACTTGTATCCAAGAATGTAACGAATTGTACAATATTTGTCTTGAAAGCGACATTTGGGATAAAATTTAATACTTTTTCTGTTGCACAGATAAAAAATATTATATAAAGTTTAATTACTTATTGGGTTTGCCTATTGGATGTGCCAAGGCAATTAATAGGGAATACGAAGGGTTTACTATAAATAGAACTTTAACCGTAGCTGTCCCCGCAACTGTAAGTGCGAAAGCATTAGCCAGATTACCTACCTAAGCAAGTGTTTAAAATATTCCGAAAGATTCGGGTGAAATTATGAAAGGATATAAAAATGATTAAAACAATTGCACAAAGCTTTACAGCTGAAAGAGTATTAGCGGGTACATTCGCATTAATTTTAGGTTCTGTATTATTATTCGGTGTTGGTTTTGCACAACCACACGCATTACACGATGCAGCACACGATACTCGCCATTCAATTGGCTTCCCTTGCCATTAATAAATATTATTTAGTATAAGGAATTAATATTATGCTGATGCGTACTTTACGCGCAGGTGTGTTCGCTGGTGTTTTAGCGGGCGTTCTTACTGCGTTTTTACAATTATTATTAGCCGTTCCGATTATTGCAAAAGCGGAACTTTTTGAAACTGGTACATTGGTATTTTCCGCATCTGGAAAACCATTTGTATTATTATCTGATATTGTCCCTGAAATGCGAAGCATTCAGTCAATGACAACAACAGCCATTACCACAATTATTTCAACGGTTGCACTTGG
>JBMZFW010000078.1:0-2025 GCA_049615605.1 Alphaproteobacteria bacterium
AATTAAGACTAACACGAACAATATATATTATATTGCCGTATTAGTCAAAATAATTGAATGATTTTTAATTAATCTGCGCGACGAATTGATGGGCGATTACCCATTACTAATATTGCCTTGTCGCCTTTGCGTAAATTGTTGTTGTTAACGATTACAGCCATTTTAGTTCCGTCTTTCTTTTTAACGATATATTCAGTGGCTTTAACTTCGTTCATACCTTTTTCAATTTTATCGCCAATGATACCGCCAAGAACAGCACCGCCAACGGCAAGAATTGTGCTTTCCGATTCACTTTCGGTTAAACTTCCTGCGGCAACGCCACCAATAATAGCACCAGCGCCTTTACCAACAATACCGCCTTCTTGTGAAACGGTAATTTCACGGTGTGAAACAATTGTTACATCAAGAACTTCGTGTGTTCCATACATTGCCGATGAATCATAATCACCGCGTGGCATTTGACCACGACCGCAAGCTGTTAATGAGCCTGCAATTAATAATGCTAATAATACTTTTTTCATTTTTTTATCCTTTTTTTATTTGATAAGAATAATAGTACTAATTATCAATTTACTTAGCAAGTTTTAAACTAGTTTTTTTACCAATGGTTAAAACCGCCTTATCGCCAATTTTTAAATTACCATTCTTAACAACAACTTTAACTTTGCTGTCGTCTTTTTTCTTAACGATATATTTAAAAGCTTTTACTTTTTCTGATGTTTCTTTTTCAACGCTTTCACCAATCTCACTGCCCGCTGCGGCGGCACCAATTGATATTGCAACATTTTCAAGGTCACTGCCACCGATACTGTCGGCAACTGCGTAACCAATAACACCGCCGGTAAATTCACCAACACCGCTTGTATCTTTGGCAACCATTACTTGGGCTTTTGATTCAACAGTTACATTAAAAATTTTTGCTTTGTTATCCATATCTGGGCTACCATTCCCACAGGCAGATAATGAACCCAATAAGGCTAGTGCCAATAATTGTTTTTTCATAATAAATATCCTTTCTTAACAATAACTTATATTAATATTATAAGCATAATAATGTATGGAATGGGAAATGTAATTAATGCATATCTGTATCTTGTTTTTTAGATATCTATATATTATTAAATCTATTTTTTAATTGTTATTGGCTGGTTTTTATCGCCAACATAAAACACAACAATTTCCGCATCTGTTGTGCCAACATTTTGTCCATAATGCCATTGATTGATTACTTCCACTATTGAATCACCAGCTTTTAATTTTAGGACTTTGCCTTTTTCTGTAATTACATTTAAGTTGCCTTTTACCAAATACCCCACATTGACAACAGGGTGTTTGTGCATTGGTAATTTTTCGCCCGCTTTAATAACAATTCGCAAGACCTTTACCTGTGTATTTTTAATATCCACAGATGGAATTTTTGTTCCGTTCCACGCTTTGTTGGTGTCTTGCAATACTTCCACAGAAGCGGAAATAGCAACCACACTAAATAAAGGTAAGATTAAAAACGATATTAAGATTCTTTTTAAATAATTCATATTAATAAAATATTACTATTGCGACAAAATGTCTATACCCTTTTTTGGGTCAAGGTTTAATGCCTTGCAATATTCCATATATTCCCACACATCAAGTCGGCGTTCAAATGTTTCAATTCGCCCCACATAGGAATGAACCACACCCAACTTTTCAGCCAATCCACGAATTGTAAGCCCCGCTTCAATTCGTTCGGCTTTTAACCAATGGATTAACCCTTGATATTCATTTGTAAATACTGTCTTTGTCATAGTTCTCATTATGAGAACATTTTACACTTGTACTCAAAATGAGAACAGTGTATAAGTATTAGCACTTATGTAAAAATATGTATAAAACACGAAAGGAAATGATAATGAAAAAATTATTAACAACAGGCTTAATGATGTCTGTATTAACACCAGCTTTTGCAGCAAGCGATTTTTATTTTGCAGGTGGTGATTTTTATGATGCGTCAGCCTCATATTCAAAAAACAAAGTAAAAGGTTCTGG
>JBMZFW010000079.1:0-2019 GCA_049615605.1 Alphaproteobacteria bacterium
AAGTTACCATTAATGGTGCGTTCTTCAACTTGACCCACTAAATCAACTTCACCACCTTTTTCAAAGTGATATCCAGTTGTTTTAAGTTCAAGGCTTAATGACCCCATATCAATATAATCTTTGATGATTTTTGCTTGTTTAATAAAACCAAGTTGATTGATAATTGAACTGTCTGTTAAATGCGTGCTAACAACCCCATCAAAATAATCATTTTCCGTGTTATATGTTGTTTTTAAATTGACATCAAAAGGTTTATCAATTCCTTCTAGTTCCAATTCAACATCAATCAAATTTTGATCTTTCATTTTAACTGATGAATTTAATGAAACATTACCAGTTTTAATGATTTTGTTGCCCGCCGTTTTAAAATCACCCGCACCAAGGGCATTTACTTCAAATGAATTTGCTGTCTTTTTAATACCAAGGTTTAAAGATCGCGATACTAACAAGTTGCCCAGATTATCTGAATATTGAAAATCAACCCCTGTTAAATTAACTGCTTGTAATTCGTACATACCGTCAAAAACAACCTTGGCTGAACCAACGGCATACTTTGCGATTTCTTGTGGATTAAAACCTTCTGATAATTCCGTATTGTTATGATAAATAACCTTACCACCATCAACATCAATCTTTCTTGCAGGGAATTCCCCCAAAATTAAATCCCAAATTGAAAGTGATATTTTAACATTGTCAAATTGTGCAACTGGTTCTTTTTGTTTGTATACCAACAGTTTTTGTGCTTCTAGACCAAGGGCTGAACCACCCTTTAAGAATGACATTCTTATATTTTTTAAATCAATTTTTATGTATTTATTGCTGTTGTTGAATTCTTCAACTACAAGGCTGTTCACATAATTAGATGAAAAACCTTTTTTGCTGTTTAATGAAAAATACACCCAACCAGCAACAACCAACATAAAAGTGGCAATCGTAATCGTTATAGATGTTAATATTATTATTAGTTTATTTTTCATGTAAAATAATATAACATAATTATAGTTTTAAACAACTAATTTAAAGAATAATAATGCTATTAAAAAACCCTAAAACCAAGAAATATTTTTATGCGGAAAATAATAACCTAGCCCTAAACTGGGAAAGGTTTAATGAAAAGGCAGAAAATCAAAATAATTTAATTAAATTCGCCCAAGAAAACAAAGAATTATTTAACTGTATTTTTGCTGGTTCTTCCTACCTGTCTGAAAATATTATAAAGGACTGTGAATATTGGAATGATGCGGTTATAAAAGATGCTGATGCATTAAAAAAAGAGATTTTTGAAAATACGGAAAAATCTTGGCAAAACAGTGAATATGAAAAATTAACCAAAGAATTACGCATTAACAAAATGCGAATTGCCACATTAACGGGTATTATGGATATATCTGGTGTATGGCAGGTTATGGATGTGACAAAAGTATTAAGTGAATTTGCGGGGCTTGCCTGTCACAGTGCATTAAACCATTGCATAACAAACATTGCCCGTCGCGGTGGTATGGAAATTAATGAAAATGATGCCGACCCTGCAAAATCAAGTGGCTTCACAATTCTTGGTATGGGTAAACTGGGCGGGTATGAATTAAATTATTCGTCTGATATTGACTTAATTGCTTTTTATGATGCGGAATTAATCAAAAGCGATGATATGTATCGTTTCCAAGAATTAAGCGTAAAAGAATTTAAAAAATTTATTACCATAATGGAAAACATTGACGCATTTGGCTATGTATTCAGGACGGACTTCCGCCTTCGTCCAAATCCATCAATGACACCAATTATAATGTCAAAAAATGCGATGTTGCAATATTACGAAACAATGGGATTAAATTGGGAACGCTCTGCAATGATAAAGGCACGACCAATTGCGGGTAATATTGATGTGGGTAATAAATTCCTTGATGATATTCGCCCATTTATTTGGCGAAAGAATTTGGACTTTGAAGCATTGGAAGATATTTATTCAATCAAAACAAAAATAAACAAACACCGTAATTGTAATGATTTAAAATTGGCGGG
>JBMZFW010000080.1:0-1908 GCA_049615605.1 Alphaproteobacteria bacterium
CTTCACGGATACCACGATCGGCAACATTTATATGTTCTGATTTAAATGTATCACAGATTGCATATAAAATGATACAGCCAGACATCATTAATTTAGAATAATTTTTATTAATGCTTGGTATATTATCGCGGTCTTCAATTTTCATTTGGGCAATTTTTCGTGCCAGTTTCATAATCTTTTCTTGTTCAACAACAGAACCATCAATGACATTGCGGTCATAAGTTGGCAGTTCAAGGTAAGTGCTAGTAATTGTAGTAATTGTACCAGAAGTACCAATAATATTAATGTTTTCAGTTGTTTGTTTGGCAAGGTCTGTGAAATAAGAACTTATATATTTAATCTGATTGTCAAAACCATTTTCATCAACATTATAGCTACCGATTTTATCCGTAAGTGTTAATACCCCGTACGGGATTGATATGAAATCAATAATATTATTTTCCTTAACTAATATAATTTGGGTTGAACCACCGCCAATATCAAATATTACATTCATTCCCGATTGATATAAATCTTTACAACCGTGAATTGCTAGTTCGGCTTCTTCACGGGCATCAATAATTTCAAAGTTGATATTAAGGTCTTTTGATATTTGGTTTAGAAAATCATCTGAATTACTTGCACGGCGACAGGCTTCCGTTGCAACCGCACGGACTTCAACCACATTGTGCTTAGTTATTTTGTTTTTTATTTTTGTAAGACAAGATATGGCACGCTTTTTTGCCTTTTCATTTATTTCACCAGTTTTGTTGATTCCTTCACCCAATGAAACAGAATCAGAAAAAGAATCAATAACGACCAATTCGTCATCAACTTTTTTGGCAATAAGTAATCGGCAAGAGTTGGTACCCAAGTCTATTACAGCGTATGATGGTGGTGCAGATGTTAAAACCCTAGCCACCTTGTTATTTGTGCTAGGCATCTGAAAAATCCTTATTCTATATGAAATTAATTAATGTTGCGATACGCGATGTTACAGTGTTCTTCACAGTACGGGCGACCTGGCTTTGCAGGTTCGTAACAAAACTTAAATTCAGGTGTGCCAGGATCACCAATTGGCCACTGGCAAGCATTTTCAGATGCAGTATTAGCTGGCTGAGAGATTTGAATAACCTCTTTACTAGGGGTAGGTGCTTTTTTCGTTGCTTTGGCTGCTTTAACCGATTTTGTTGCTTTCGCCTTAACCTTAGTTGTCGGTGATGAAAGCCCAGAACGATTTGCTTTACCAATAATCGCGTTTCTTGTTGTACCAATCTTTTCGGCAATTTCACGCGCAGACATCCCCTTAGCCCACAGCTTTTTTAGCTTCTGGAAATTTTCGTCTGTCCATTTAAAACTCATTGTTCAAAATCCTTGAGATATTTGTTTATAATATTAGAATCGAATATATATTAAAAAAAGAATCGAATCAAGTGAAATGTGATTCTTATTAATTAAAATAGATTGTTGGTTTTTATTTGGATTTATTGTATATTGCAGTCATAATAAACAAATAAAATTAAGGTGAAATATGACAAAAGAATTTATTGATGAAGTAAATGAAGACATTAAAGACGAAAAAATCATAACAATATGGCAAAAGTTTAAGTTTTATATAATCGGTGCTGTTGTTGTTATCATTGGTGGCACAGTGGTTAATGTTGGTTATGACAGTCATATTAAATCAACAACAAATGAACAGGCTTTAATATTAGAAAAGAATACTATTAAGTTTAATTCTTCTGAAATTGATTCATTAATTAATGATGGTACGCAAGGTACTGTGTTTTTAAGTACAATTAAAAAGGCTGAAAATATGATTGCAAATGGCAAAAATATTGAAGCGTCAAATATGTTGTACAAAACATCAAATCAAATGGAAACACCACAAAAAGATTACTTAATCCTTGCGTCTGTATGGTCAAGTAT